>CAZMDO010000029.1:0-18175 GCA_964564445.1 uncultured Ruaniaceae bacterium
ACCGCGATCGCCTTCGCCCGGGAGGGTGCCGACGTGGCCATCTCCTACCTGGCCAGCGAGCAGGAGGACGCCGAGGAGACGGCACGGTGGGTCCGCGAGGCCGGTCGGCAGGCGGTGCTGCTGCCGGGGGACCTCACCGATGCCGACCAGTGCGCCCGGCTCCCGGAGCAGACCGTGGACGCACTCGGCGGTCTGGACGTGCTGATCAACAATGCCGGCTACCAGATGGCCCGCACGAGCGGGATCGAGGAGATCAGCACCGAGCAGCTGGACCGGGTGATGAAGACCAACCTGTACTCGCTGTTCTGGCTCACCCGGGCCGCCGTCGGGCACCTGCAGCGCGGGTCGAGCATCATCAACACCACCTCGATCCAGGCCTACCTGCCCTCGGTCACCCTGCTGGACTACGCCGCCACCAAGGCCGCGATCAACAACGTCACCGTCAACCTGGCGGCCGAGCTCGGCCCGCGGGGCATCCGGGTGAACGCGGTGGCGCCGGGGCCGATCTGGACCCCGCTGCAGCCGGCCACCCAGGACGGTGACCACCTGGAGTCCTTCGGCGGGGACACCCCGCTGGGCCGTGCCGGCCAGCCCGGGGAGGTGGCGCCGGCCTACGTGTTCCTGGCCTCCCCGAACGAGGCGAGCTACGTCTCCGGCACGGTGCTCGGGGTGACGGGCGGCAAGCCGGTGTTCTGACCTTCGCGTTGCCGACGGCGCGCACCGGTGTTTCTATGGGCGAAGGTGAGTGGGTCAAGCAGTCGGCCGCTATCATCCTGCGTTGGGCCGCTCCATGTCTGCTCGCATCGTGCACCTCGTCCCGGCCGAGGCTTCGGCCGATGGCGGCGTACCCGCCACCGAGGCTCGTGCCGCCGGCGGCGTACCCGCCACCGAGGCTCCGGCCGAGCGACTGCTGTGCCGGCTGCGCACCAGCCGCGACCCTGCCGAGGGTGCCGACGCCCGTGCCCGTCTGGTCCAGATGCACCTGCACCTGGTGGACACCATCGCCGCGCGCTACCGGGGCAAGGGGGCCGAGTGGGACGACCTGGTGCAGGTCGGACGGCTCGGTCTGTGCAAGGCCATCCGCGGCTACCGGCCGGGTCGTGGCCCCTCGTTCGTGGCCTACGCGGTCCCGACGATCACCGGCGAGATCAAGCGCTACTTCCGGGACGTGGTCTGGGGGGTCCGTCCGCCGCGACGGCTGCAGGAGCTCCAGCTGGAGCTGCGGGAGCACGAGCTGGCCCTGACGCAACAGCTCGGGCACGACCCGTCCGAGGACGAGCTGGCGCTGGCCGCCGGCGTCGAGCCGCTCGCACTCCGTGAGGTGCGGCTGGCGCAGCAGATGACCCACACGGTCTCCATCGACGCTCCGGGAGACTCCGGCGACCCGTGGTCGGAGGCGCTGCCGGCGCAGACCGACGACTTCGCTGCCACCGAGGCCCGGCTCGTGCTGGTGCCGGCGCTGCGGGTGCTGCTGGCGCGCGAGCGCCGCATCGTCTACCTGCGCTTCGTGCGGGGCTGGACGCAGAAGGAGATCGGTGCCGCGCTCGGCATCAGCCAGATGCAGGTCTCCCGGCTGCTGGACCAGATCCTGACCAAGCTCCGGGAACGCATCGTGGTGCTGGAGCGGGCCGGGTGACCGAGTCCGCCTCCTCCCGCGGCAGCCTGCCGGAGAGCCGGCAGGCGCTGACGATCAGCGGCGGGGTGCCGCGCTACCGGGTGCTCAGAGCTGCACGTCGTAGCGGCGGAACATCACCATCCCGGCCGCACCCAGGATGGTCGCCTGGTCCTGCTCCGGTGCCGCGAGCACGGACACCTCGCCCCGGCGCCGCGGGATCCGCTCGGTCACCTGCTCGGCGACCAGCTGCGCGAACGGCGCCCCGCCGCTGGCGGCGTCACCGTGCAGCACATAGGTGCCGCAGCCCAGGATCTGCTCCAGGTTGGCCAGCCCGACCGCGAGGTTGGCCGCGTACTCCTCCCGCAGCCGGCCGGCGGGGCGGCCGTCGTCCGCGGCGAGGTCCGCACAGGTCAGCGCCTCGGCGTCGGGCAGCCCCAGCTCGGCCGCGCGGCGGCGCAACCAGCCCAGGGAGGCCACGGTGTACCAGCAGCCGTGCTGGCCGCAGACGCACTTCTCGCCGCCTTCTGCCACCACCATGTGCCCGAGCTCGCCACCGGCGCCCCGCGGGCCCTCCAGCACCCGGCCGTCGGTGACCAGGCCGACGCCGAGCACGTCGCCGGTGTAGACCGAGGCGAAGTACTGCAGCTCCCGACCCACGCCGAACCACAGGTCGCCGATCGCCTGCACCCGGGGGTGGTGGTCCACGTAGGTCGGCACGCCGAACCGGTCGGCGAGCAGCGGTGCCAGCGGCAGGTGGTTCAGCGCCGGGTAGCGGTAGTTCTCCAGCACGGTGCCGGTGGGCACGTCCACCGCACCGGCTGAGCCCACGCCGATGCCGAGCAGGGCACCGGCATCGAAGGTGCGCTCGCAGTGCTCGAGCAGCCGCTCGCGGAACGTGGCCGCGTCGGTGAAGGTGTCGGTGGCGCTGGCCAGCAACCGGCCGTCCAGTGAGACGTTGGCCACCGAGAACGTCCCGGCGCCCACGAACACCGCACCCAGCCGCCACCGGTCGGCGAACCACAGCGGGCGCGGCGGCTTGCCGTTGCTGCCGGTCACCTTCGGCAGCTCCACCAGCAGTGCGCTCTCCAGCAACGGCTGCACGATGGTGCTCACGCTGCCGCGGCTGATCCGCAGCTCCTTGGCCAGCTCGGAACGGCTCAGCGGGCCGCAGACCTGCAGGGCATGGATCACCCGGGCACGGTTCACCCGGCCGAGGTCGGCGGGGTTGAGGGCACCGCTGCGGGAGTCCGAAGTCCCCGCCGCTCCCGCCTCGGACGTGACAGCCGGGGGAGGTCCGGCGGCATTGACGTCAGGCACACGGCCAGTATCCCATGGGTGCCGTGCGGAGGCTTGACACCCCGCCGAGGTAAGTCATAAGTTCAAACAAACTGAGGAGGGTGCGATGGAGCGGCGTGTGCCGTCGAGCAGCGGCACGGACGGCACGTCCGCCGAGCCGCTCGGGCTGGTTCCCCGACCGGCCTCGGAGCGGGCCGGGACCGGTCACCTGGAGCTCCGCGGACGCGTCCGAGTGGACGTGGCGGAACCACTGCGTCCGGCGGTCCGGCCCTGGGCACGGGACATGGCGGCGGCCTTCGACGTCGACATCGAGCTGACCACGCCCGGTGCCGCCGGCAGCGCGCCCCGACCCTCCGCCGTCGACATCGCCGTGGCGCAGGGACTGCCCTCGGGCGGCTACACGATCCGGGTCGAGGAGGAGACGGTCCGCATCGGTTGTGCCGACCTGGACGGCGCCCATGCTGCGGTGCGCACGCTCTACCAGCTCGCCGGGCCGGACGCCTACCGCCGGGCCGCCCGGCCAGGCGCTCCGCTGCGGCTGCGGTGCACCGAGATCGTGGACGGCCCACGGTTCGCCTGGCGTGGTGTGCTGCTGGACGTGGCCCGCCACTTCCTGCCCAAGGCCGATGTGCTCCGGTTCATCGACCAGGCCGCCGACCTGAAGCTGAACCGGCTGCAGCTGCACCTCACCGACGACCAGGGCTGGCGGATGCAGGTGCGCCGCTACCCGCGGCTGACCGAGGTGGGCGCCTGGCGCACCGAGTCCGGTCTGGGCAGCTGGCGCGCCGGCGTGCAGGACGGCACCCCGCACGGCGGGTTCTACACCCAGGACGACCTGCGGGAGATCGCCTGCTACGCCAGTGCCCGCGGGATCACCGTGGTCCCGGAGATCGACGTGCCCGGCCACGTGCAGGCGCTGCTGGCCGCCTACCCCGAGCTCGGTGTGGGCGGTGAGCAGCTGCCGGTGCGCACCACGTGGGGGATCAGCGAGCATGTGCTCGACCCCGACGAGCCGGCGCTGGCCTTCGTCACCGATGTGCTCGAGGAGGTGATGGAGGTCGTCGACTCGCCGTGGATCGCCCTCGGTGGCGACGAGGTACCCACCACCCGGTGGCAGGCCGACCCGCAGGTCCGGGCCCGGGCGGAGGCCCTCGGGCTGGCGCACGTGGGCGAGCTGCACGGCTGGTTCCTCGCCCAGGTGTGCCGCTTCGTGCTCGACCGCGGCCGCCGGCCGGTGGTCTGGGACGAGGCGTTCGGCCCGCAGCTGCCCACCGGAGCCGTGGTCACCTCCTGGCGCGGCTGGGGGCAGGGCGCCCGCGCGCTTGCCGCCGGTCACGACGTGGTGATGGCCCCGGAGCAGGTGGTCTACCTCGACCACCGCGCCGGCGACGGACCGGACGAGCCGGTCCCGGTCGGGTTCCTGCGCACCGTGGCCGACGTGTACGGCTTCGACCCGCTGCCCGCCGAGGTGGCCGGCACCCTCCCCGGTGGTGGCGGGACGCTCCTCGGCGCCCAGGCGCAGGTGTGGACCGAGCACCTGACCGACGCCCGCCGGGTGGACTACGCCACCCACCCCCGCCTGGCCGCGTTCGCCGAGACGGTGTGGAGCCCGCCCGCCGACCGCAGCCCCGGCTCCGTGGCGAGCGAGGAGTTCCTCGCCCGGCTGGAGCGCGCGCACCTGCCCCGGCTGGACGCTGCCGGGGTGGAGTACCGCCCGCTCGAGGGACCCCTGCCCTGGCAGCGACGCCCCGGGGTGGCCGGGCACCTGCGCGACCTGGACGCCGAGCTGGCCGCCGGCGGCTGGGACGGTGTCGGCGGCTGGGTACCGACCGGCGGGGGAGCGCAGTGATCCGGCTGCGCGGGGTGCGCCTGGCCACCGAGGAGCCGACCGAGGACCTGCACGACCTCACCGTGGCCGACGGGAGGGTCGTGGCGGTGCAGCCCGCCGGCCGCCCGGGCCGGGACGAGACTGCCACGATCGACGGCGGAGGTCGCCTGGCCCTGCCCGGTTTCCTCGACGCGCACGCGCACGTGGAGGGGGCGGTCTTCGCCGACGAGGTGCAGCACGCGATGCTGCGCCAGGGCGTGACCACCGTGGTGGTCGGCAACGACGGGGTCTCCTTCGCCCCCGCGCCCGGGGCCACCGGCCAGTGGGCCAGCGACTACTTCGTGGCCATCAACGGCAGCCACCCGGCCGGGCCGCAGGCCGAGATCGCCGACCTGCGCGCCCGCTACCGGGACGCGGTGCGGGTGAACACCGCCGTGCTGGTGCCGCACGGCAACCTGCGGCACGCGGTCGTCGGGGCCGAGGACCGCCCGGCCACCCCCGCCGAGCTGGAGCGGATGCAGCAGCTGCTCCGCCGCGGCCTGGACCAGGGCGCCTGTGGGCTGTCCACCGGTCTGGAGTACCAGCCGGGGGCCTTCGCCGACCTCCGCGAGCTGACCACGCTCACCGGCGAGGTGGCCGAGCGGGGGCTGCCGCACGTGAGCCACATGCGCGGCTACGAGCTGGCCGCCGTGCCCGCGCTGGCCGAGCTCGCCGAGGTGGCCCGCCGCAGCGGCGTGGCCACGCACATCTCCCACCTGCACGGCCCGGCCGAGCCGATCCTGGCCGCCCTGGCGGCCATGCGGGACGACGGCCTGGACGTCACCTTCGACTCCTACCCCTACCTGCGCGGCGCCTCCATCCTGTCCATGATCGCGCTGCCGGACTGGATCCCGTTGGCCGAGCCGGCCCGCGCGGTGGCGCAGCTGCGCCGGGCCGAGGTGCAGCACCGGCTGCTCACCGAGCACCTGCCGGCCCTGGCCGAGGTCTGGCCCCGGGTGACGATGGCCTACGTGCCCGGTGCGCACGCCTGGGCCGAGGGACGCCCCTTGGTGGAGGTGGCCGAGCAGCTCGGCGTGCCGCCGGCGCGCGCGGTGCTGGAGCTGCTGATCAGCACGGAGCTGCGCGCCGGGTGCATCTTCGCCCAGCCACCGAGCAACTCCGCCGCCTCGGTGCGCGCCCTGCTCCGCGACACCCGCCACCTGGCCTCCTCCGACGCGATCTACGCCGGCAGCCGCCCGCACCCGCGGGGCTGGGGCACCTTCGCCCGGTTCCTCGCCGAGCACGTCCGGCGCCTGGGCGACTGGACCTGGCCGCAGGCCGCCTGGCACCTCTCCGGTGCTGCCGCCCACCGGTTCCGCCTGCTCGACCGCGGCGGGCTGCACGTGGGCGCGGCCGCCGACATCGCCCTGGTGGACCCGGAGTCCGTGCAGGACAACGCGACCTACGCCGACCCGCGCCGGCTGGCCTCCGGCATCGAGGACGTGCTCGTCAACGGCATGCCGGTGCTGGCCGGCGGCGAGCTCACCGGACAGCTGGCGGGCCGCCCGGTGCGACCCGCGACCATCGCCGGTGCCGCGACCGCCGGCGGCTCCGCAGGCGCCGGCCCGGCGGCGCGCCCGGTGCTCGCCCGCGGAGGCAGCGATGCCTGAGCCGCTGCTGCCGACCACGAAGGGCCTCAACCTCCCGCGCCCCACCAGGCTGGAGCAGCTGGTCGGCGACCGGCCGTCGATCTTCGCCGAGGCCTTCTCCTGGCCGTTGCTCACCCTCAGCGACAGCGCCCTGGAGCACAACATCACCACCATGGCCGAGGTCTGCGCGGCCAGCGGCGTCGCGCACGCCCCGCACGTGAAGACCGCCATGTCCCGCGAGCTCTACGCCCGGCAGGAGGCGGCCGACGCCTGGGGTGCGACCGTGGCCACCCCCGCCCAGCTGCGCACCGTGCTCTCCTGGGGCACCCGGCGGGTGATGCTCGCCAACGAGCTCACCGACCCGCGCGAGCTGCGCTGGCTGGGGCGCACCCTGGCCGCCGAGCCGGCCCGGCAGGTCTGGCTCTGGGTGGACAGCCAGCGCGGCGTGGACCTGCTCCGGGCGCACCTGACCGCCCCCGGCGAGGACCCACCACCGGGACTGGGCGTGCTGGTCGAGCTCGGTGTGCCCGGTGGCCGCACCGGCACCCGCAGCCCCGAGGAGGCGCTGGCGCTGGCCCAGGCCGTGCACGCGGCGGGCCTGCCGCTGCTCGGGGTGGCCGGATACGAGGGGCCGCTGGTGGACCACACCGAGCGACCGCGCGCCCGGCGAGTGATCGAGTACGTGCGCGACCTACGCATCCTGGCCTGCGCCGTCGAGCAGGAGGGGCTGCGGGAGTGGGCGCCGGCCACGGCGGGCCCGCCGGTGGTCAGCGTCGGCGGCAGCGACCTGGTGGACGTGGTCCTGGCCGAGCTCGGCGCGGGGGCACCCGGCCCGGTGCAGGGCATCATCCGCTCCGGCGCCTACCTCACCCACGACCACGGCCTGTGCGCCCGGGCGAACCCGTGGCAGCACCTCGGCCGGGCGCTGCAGCCGGCCGCCCGGGTGTGGGCCAGCGTGCTGTCCACCCCGGAACCCGGGCTGGCGCTGGCGGGCATCGGCCGTCGCGACGTGCCGTTCGACATCGACCTGCCCGTGCCGCTCACCCGCCACCCGCTGGACCCTCGCGGCCACTGGGCCGCCGCTGAGCCCCTCACCGGCTGGCAGGTGAGGGCCCTGAACGACCAGCACGCCTACCTGCGCCCGACCACCGGCGGTGAGCCCGGCCCGCTCCAGGTGGGGGACGTCGTCGCCTTCGGCATCTCCCACCCGTGCACGCTCTTCGACAAGTGGCGCACCGCCCTCGTCGTCGACGACCAGCTCCGCGTCCTGGACGTGGTGACCACCGACTTCTGACGAAGGAGAAGACATGACCAAGACCGCCGTCCGTACCACCGCCGCCCCCGCCCCCGCGCACGCCTTCCCGCAGGGCGTGCGCTCCGGGAACCTGGTCCAGGTCTCCGGGCAGGGACCGGTGGACCCGGAGACCGGGGAGTACGTGTTCGGCGGCGATGTGGCCGCCCAGACCAGGCGCACCCTGGAGAACGTGGCCGCGATCGTCGAGGCTGCGGGCGCCACGTTCGCCGACGTGATCTCGCTGCGGGTGTTCCTCACCGACCGGGACCACTTCGCGGCGATGAACGAGGCCTATGCGCAGTTCGTGGCCGAGCGGTGCGGCACCGCGGTGTTCCCGGCCCGGACCACGCTCATCTGCGGGCTGCCGCGGGAGGAGATGCTGGTGGAGATCGACGCGCTCGCGGTGGTCGACGAGGGCTGAGCCTCACCCGGCCACCTCCAGCCCGGCCAACCGCACCACTCCGGACAGGCCGACCTGCACCCGGACCGGGCCGTGGGCGGTGGGCAGCGGACCGAGCGGGACGGTGACCAGCTCGTGCCGTCCGGTCCCGGTCGGCACCGTGGCAGCCCACGCCGCGAGCACCTCACCGGCGCCGGAGCGGACCTGCACGTCCAGACCGGCCAGCCCGTCCGGTCGGGTGCGTGCCACCTGCGCCACCAGGTGCCCGCCCGGCAGCCGCACGTCCTCGAACCACAGCTCGCCGCTACCACCTGGGCAGGTGAGCACGTGCCCCGCCTGAGGGACCGCCTCCTCGATCCGCGTGCCTCGCCACCCGTCGGCGGCCACCGACAGCAGCGGCAGCGCGCGCTCCGGGCGCGGCGGCGCCGCGAGCTCCACCTCGGCCACCAGCGGCAGGTCGGCGGCGTTCGGCCCGGCGAGCACACGGTAGCGGCCCGCCTCGGTGCGCATCGCGTCCGCACCGGCGTCCCAGTGCTGGAACCGCTCGGCCGGCACCTCGATCCACGCCACCTGCTCCTCGCCCGGTGCGAGCGTCACGCGGGCGTAGCCGGCCAGCCGGCGCGGGAAGACCACCGGGTGCTCGGGAGCATCGGTGTACACCTGCACCACCTCGGTGGCCGGGCGAGCCCCGGTGTTGGCGAGGGTGACCCGCGCCAGGTGGGCTCCGCCGTCATCGACCACCTGCAGGTCCCGGTAGACCACCTCGGAGTAGGTCAGGCCGTGCCCGAAGGCGAACAGCGGCTCGGCGGGTGAGTACCAGTAGGTGCTGCGCGCGGAGAGGATGTCGTAGTCGAACAGGTCCCCGGCGTCGGCCTCGGTGCGCCACCACGTCTGCGGCAGCCGGCCGCTGGGCTGCACCCGGCCGAGCAGCACGTCCAGCATGCCGTTGCCCAGCTCCTGCCCGCCGTGGCTGGACCACACCAGCGCCGGGGCGGAGGCCTCGGTGGGGGTGAGCGCATACGGGTAGGAGGAGATGATCGTCAGCACCGCCTCCGCGGTCTCGGCGCGCACGGTGCGCCAGAGCGTGGCGGCGGCGGCCGGCAGCGCCAGGTCGGGGCGGTCCTCGGTCTCCCGGCCGAGCAGGTGCGGGTCGTTCCCGACGGCGCAGATCACCACGTCCGCCTCCCTCGCCTTCGCCCGGGCTCGAGCAGTCCCGGCGGAGACCACGGCCACGGTGAAACGTTCCGCCTCGGCCAGGGTCGGTGCCGTGGCCACCACCCGCCCGCCGTAGGTCTCCGTGCGCAGCCAGCGCCCGCTGGCCGCGTGCTGGTAGGAGAACGTGCCGTCGGCGTGCCGGTGGGCGCGGAACGGCTCCTGCGCCACCCAGCCGTGCGGGCGCGGGGAGTCGGCGCGGACCGCGCCGTCGCCGCGGGGCCGCCAGAGCAGGCCGGTGCGCCCCGACGCCACGGTGAGCAGGCCGTGGCCCCAGTCGGTCACCTGCCACGGCGCGGCCGGTGCGCCCGGCTCGGCGAGCAGCTGGCCGTCGGCGGCGCAGGTCACCGGGTGGCCGTCCGCCGTGCTCAGCTCGATGTGGTCGGAGCCGTCGTCCACCTGCACCTGGCCGGCCCACCGGTCGCGCACGGCGTCGGCCAGGGACACCGTGTACGGCGGCTCACCGGCGTACCAGTCTGGCAGCACCCTGGTGGCCAGCGGGCCCACCACCAGCACCCGCCCGGTGGCCGTCAGCGGCAGCAGCCCCTCGTTGCGCAGCAGCACCGTGCCCCGCGCGGCCGCCTCCCGGGCCAGCGCCCGGTGCGCCGGCAGGTCCACCTGGTCGGCCCCGGTGCCGGCGTAGGGGTCGGCGTCGGGGTCCAGCTCACCGGTGCGCCACCGGGTGAGCAGCACCCGGGCCGCGGCCCGGTCCACGTCCTCCTGGCTGATCAGCCCCTCGGCGAGCGCACTGCGCAGGTGCGCCAGGGTGGGACCGGGATCGGTGTCGTTGTCGGTGAAGGAGTCCACCCCGGCGCGCAGCGCGGCCGCGTGCGCGGTGACCGGGTCGGTGAAGTACCGCTCGGACTCGGTGAGGTTCGTCGGCGCACCGGCGTCGGAGACCACCAGCAGCTCGCCGGGTGCGTGCCGGCGCAGCTCCGCCAACACCTCACCGCTGACGTGGCACGGCCGGCCGTTGACCAGGTTGTAGGCGGGCATCAGCGCCCCGGCCACCCCCGCCCGCAGCGGGCCGAGGAAGGCGGGCAGCTCGTACTCGTGCAGCACCCGGGCGGGCAGCTGGGAGGAGGTCACCGCCCGGTCGGTCTCGTTGTTGTAGCCGAGCACGTGCTTGAGGGTGGGAACGGTGCGCCACACCTGGTGCTCCCCGCGCAGCCCGCGCGCGTAGCCGGTGGCCAGGTCGGCGGTCAGGTGCGGGTCCTCGGACAGGCCCTCCTCGTTACGGCCCCAGCGCGGGTGGCGCAGCGGGTTGACCACCGGTGCCCACACGTTCCGGCTCACCGTCGGGTCTGCGGCGTGCTTGGCACGCAGCTCGGTGCCGACCTGCTCACCGATGCGGCGCAGCAGGTCCGGATCCCAGGTGGCGCCCAGGCCCACCGCCTGCGGGTACACGGTTGCCCTGCCCAACCACGCCACCCCGTGCAGCACCTCCGCCCCGGTGCGGAACGGGGCCAACCCCAGCCGGTCGACGGCGGGACTCGCCTGGTGCAGCAGGGCGAGCCGCTCCTCGGGGTCCAGGGCGGCGAGCAGGTCCTGCACCGGCTCGGGGAGCGTGGGGAGGGTGGCGGCCTCGGCCGGGGCCGGGCTGTGCTGGCTCATCGGGACGTCCTCGTCAATCAACGGCGACTTCGAAACGGTTCGACTTCGGAGCAGTGTAGCCGGGGAGGTGAGCGAGGTCGAGGTGGTCCGGCCCGCGACGCGCGGCGGCAGGACCGATGGCCCGGCGCCCGCCGGGGGAGGCGTGGCGGTGTGGGCCGCCCTGGCGGGGAATGTGGGCCAAATGTGACCGATCGGCGGCAGCGGTGCGTCCACCGGGAGCGCTCCCACTAGGCTGGGACCGGCACGCGGTCGGTCCGCGGAGGTCTTGCGTGCGGCCCGGACGGTCGCTACCATCGACGCATTCGAACCGCTTCGACAAACTGTTGGCCGAAGTTGTTCGTGCCGCGTTCCCCCAGCCACACCTGGACGTTCCACCCAGTCACACGAGGAAGTGAAGGCGACGATGAAGTACGACACTCCAGCCCCCCGGCCGGCCCTCCCGCTGAACCGGCGGACGTTCCTGAGCATGGTCGGCGCCGGCGCTGCTGCGGCCCCGCTGCTGGCCGGCTGCCGCACCGGTGACGCGACCACCACCCCCACCGGCGCCGCTCCTGGTCCCGGCGACGTCTCGTCGGTGCTGCCCAGCTACGTCCCGATCGACTACGTGCAGCCGGACTTCCCGAGCGTGAACGGCTCCACCGCCGGGTATGCCACCATCCCCGAGGAGCTCGTCCAGGTCTTCGACACCCCGCCCGGCTCCGGCTCCACGTTCACGGCGATGACCCCGCTGTGGGGTGCCATCCCGCCCACCGAGGGCAACCAGTACTTCGAGGCGGTGAACGCGGCGATCGGCTCGACCATCGAGTTCCAGATCAGCGACGGGAACACCTACGGCGACAAGCTCGCCGCCGTGCTCGCCTCCGAGCCGGACGTCCCGGACTGGGTCTCCATCCCCACCTGGAACGTGCCGCCGCGGTTCGACCAGGCGGTGTCGGCCCTGTTCGAGGACCTCACCCCCTACCTGGGCGGGGACGCGATCAAGGACTACCCGAACCTGGCGAACATCTCCACCGACGTGTGGAAGTTCTGCGTGTTCGACGGCCAGATCAAGGCGCTGCCGTTCCCGGGGGAGATCATCACCGACGCGACGTTCTACCGCGATGACATCTTCGCCGAGGAGAACATCACCGACGTGCCCGCCGACGGCCAGCAGCTGCTGGACCTGGCCAAGGAGCTCACCGGGGGCAACCGGTGGGGCGCCAACGACCTGTGGACCACCGCCACGATCATCCACGCGGTCCCACCGAAGTGGCGGATCAACGACGACGGCACGCTCACCCACCGGGTGGAGACCGAGGAGTACCGGGCGGCCCTGGCGTGGAACGCCAAGCTGTTCGACCAGGGCTCGGTGCACCCGGACGCCGTGGCCGACACCGGTGACGGCAAGCAGCGGTTCGAGTCCGGCCAGGTGCTCATCACCGCCGACGGCATCGGTGGCTGGCACGAGGCGTTGGGCCGCCAGCTCGGGTCCAACCCGGACTACTCCCAGGCGCCGTTCCCGGTGTTCGCCGCCGACGGCGGCACTCCGGTGCTGTTCAAGGGCAACCCGGCGAACATCTTCTCCTTCGTGAAGAAGAACGACGACAAGGAGAAGATCAAGGAGCTGCTCGCGGTCGCGAACTTCCTCGCCTCCCCGTTCGGCACCGTGGAGTACCAGCTGATCAACTACGGCGTCGAGGGCGTGCACTACACCCTCGGTGACCAGGGCCTGCCGGAGCCCACCGACCTGGCTGCCACGGAGGTGCAGCCGACCTACATCTTCCTCACCGACCCGCCGGTGGTGAACGCGTACGTGCAGTACCCCGGTTTCGTCGAGGCGTTCTGCACCTGGATGGCCGACGCCGCCGAGTACGTGACGGACCCGGCGTTCTACGGCATGCAGATCACCGAACCGAGCGAGTACGCCAGCCTGGACCAGCCGTTCCAGGACCTGGAGAAGAGCATCTCGCGCGGGCGCAAGACCCTGGACGACCTGGACGCGGCCGTCGAGACCTGGCGGAGCTCGGGTGGTGAGGAGCTGCGCGCGTTCTACCAGGACATCCTGGACGCGCAGTGAGCAAGCAGGTGACCGCCCCGGTGCCGGTGCCCGGCCGGCGTTCCTCGAGCCCCGGCGGGGACGAGGACGTGGCCGACCCGGAGGCCCGGCCCCGAGGCCGCGCCGGCACCCGCGGTCACGGCGGAGGCGGGCGCAGCGGGTCCCGCGGCGGACCTCGCGGTGGGCGCGGCTCCGGGGCGGCGGCCCACCCGGTGCGCAAGGTGGGGATGTGGGCGCAGATCAAGCGCGACCGGTCCCTGCTGCTGATGACGGTGCCGGTGGTGGTGCTGCTCGCGGTGTTCGCCTACGTGCCGATGGCCGGGAACATCATCGCCTGGCAGGACTACTCGCCGTACGTGGGGATCGTCGACTCCCCGTTCGTGGCCTGGGACAACTTCGAGCGGGTGTTCACCAACCCGCTGTTCCTGAACGCGGTGAAGAACACGCTGCTGATCACCGCCTTCCAGCTGGTGTTCTTCTTCCCCATCCCGATCGCGCTCGCGCTGCTGCTGAACAGCGTGATCACCCCGGGCGTGCGTACCGCGATCCAGTCGATCGTGTACCTGCCGCACTTCTTCTCCTGGGTGATCGTGGTCACGGTGTTCCAGCAGATCTTCGGGGGCGCGAGCCAGCTGCACCGGATCCTGGCGAACCACGGTGTGCACTTCGACCTGATGACCGACCCGGACACGTTCCTCATCCTCATCACCAGCCAGGCGGTGTGGAAGGACGCGGGCTGGGGGATCATCATCTTCCTCGCCGCCCTGTCCACCGTGGACCCGGCGCTGTACGAGGCCGCGGTGGTGGACGGTGCCAGCCGTTGGCGCCGGATGTGGCACGTCACCCTGCCGGCGCTGCGACCGGTGATCATCCTGCTGCTCATCCTGCGTCTGGGTGATGCGCTCACCGTGGGCTTCGAACAGCTCATCCTGCAGCGCGGTGCCGTCGGTCCCGGGGTGGCCGAGGTGATCGATACCTACGTGTACTACCAGGGCGTGATCAACGGCGACTGGTCCTTCGCCGCGGCCGCCGGCCTGGTGAAGGGAGTGGTCAGCATGCTGCTCGTGCTCGGTGCGAACAAGCTCGCGCACGTCTTCGGCGAGGCGGGGGTGTACCAGCGCTCATGACGATGCGACTACAACGTGCGGCCACGGTGACCGGCCCGGTCCGGCGGGTGCGCCGGTCCAAGCACCGCGCGGTCTGGGAGGAGAACCCCACCGCCGTCGGCTACGTCGGCAAGACCGTGGCGCTCACCCTGATCGCGCTCGCGGTGCTCTACCCGCTGTACACGATCGTGCTCACCTCGATCTCCACCCAGGCGACGATCAACGCGGCCGGTGGTCTGGTCACCGTGCCCGGGGAGATCACCTTCGCCGCCTACCGGCAGATCCTCTCCGGTGGCATCGTCACCCGCGCCACCCTGGTCAGCATCGGCATCACCACGGTGGGCACGCTGCTGTCCACCACCGTCTCCGTGCTCTGCGCGTTCGGGCTGTCCCGCCCGACCTCCTTCGGGCACCGGCCGATCCTGTTCCTGCTGCTGGTGACGATGTTCTTCGGCGCCGGCATGATCCCCACCTACCTGCTGGTCAGCCACCTCGGGCTGATCAACAGCTACTGGTCGCTGATCCTGCCCACCGCGGTCTCGGCGTTCAACGTGCTCATCCTGCGGAACTTCTTCATGGGCATCGACCGGGCGATCACCGACGCCGCCCGCATCGACGGCGCGGGGGAGTGGCGGGTGCTCGGCCAGATCGTGCTGCCGATGTCCAAGGCGGTCACCGCCGTGGTGGCGCTGTTCTACGGCGTCGGCTACTGGAACGCGTTCTTCAACGCGATGCTCTACATCAACGACAACGCCAAGTGGCCGCTGCAGCTGGTGCTGCGCTCCTACGTGCTGCAGGGGGTGACGCTGCCCGGGTCGGGGGTCGGCCAGGTGGACGTCGCCTCCGGGGCGGTCACCGGTCTGCCGGTGAAGATGGCGGTCGTGGTGATGGCGATCGTCCCGGTGCTGCTGGTCTACCCGTTCGTGCAGCGGCACTTCACCAAGGGAGTGATCTTCGGGGCGATCAAGGGCTGAGCGCGAAGGTGGACTGCCGTTCGTGCAGGGTGGGGGAGAGCAGCCGCGTCTCCGCCGCGTGCGGGGCGCCCATCCGCTGCAGCAGCATCTCCACCGCCACCTCGCCGATGGTCAGGGCCGGGATGTCGATCGAGGTGATCGGGATGGCCTGGGACTCGGCCACGTAGGCCGGGCACAGCGCCAGCACCGCCACGTCCTCACCCACGCGGCGCCCGCGGTCCCGCAGCCCGGAGACCACCGAGCCGAGGGCCGCCTCGTTGTGCACCACCAGCGCCGTCAGGTCCGGCGACCGGCTGAGCACGGCGTCCAGCGCCGCCAGGGCTGCCGTGCGCGAGGAACCGGTGGCCTCGACCACCGGCTCCAGACCGTCGGCGGTGCACTGGGCGTGGTAGCCCGCCAGCAGCCGGTCGGCATAGGTGGTGTGCCGGTCCAGCACGGCCGGCGGGGGGCCGAGCAGGGCGAGGCGGGTGTGCCCGAGCCCGTGCAGGTGGCGTACCGCGAGCCGGGCAGCGGCGTCGAAGTCGAAGTCCACACAGCTGATCCCCTGCGGATCCACGGGCAGACCGATGAGGATGGTGGGCTGGCGCAGCCGGGTGACCACCGGGATGCGGGGGTCGCGGGCCTCCACGTCCATCAGGATCAGCCCGTCGACCATGCCCGAGGCCACCCGGGAGAGCCCCGCGGCGTCCTCCTGGGTCAGCAGCAGCACGTCGTAGTCGTGGCTGCGGGCCTTGGTCACCACCCCGGTGACGAACTGCATGATCACGCTCACGTCCACGTCCGGGCGCAGCGGCGCCATCAGGGCGAGCACGTGCGTCCGCGCGGAGGCCAGCGCCCGGGCGCCTGCGTGCGGGGTGTAGCCGAGCTCGGCGATCGCCTTCTCCACGCGTGCCCGCGTGGCCGAGGAGATGGTCCGCTTGCCGCTGAGGGCATAGGACACGGTCGAGGCGGACACCCCGGCCCGCCGGGCCACGTCGTCGATCGTTGCCATCAGCTCTCCTTCGTCCCGGGGGTGAGCACCTGCTCCACCCCTGCTGGCAGCACCAGCTCGCTCCGTCCACCCGGCCAGCGCACCGCCACGGTCGTGGCTGTGGCGGAGCGGAACCGGGCCTCCAGGAGCTCGCCATCCTGCCAGGTCAGGTCCACCTCGATGCCGCCGCGGGCGCGCAGCCCACGCACCTGACCCTCCGGCCAGGCGGCGGGCAACGCGGGCAGCAGCTCCAGCACACCGGTGTGGGAGGCGAGCAGCAGCTCGGCGATGCCGGCGGTGAGCCCGAAGTTTCCGTCGATCTGGAACGGCGGGTGCGCGCTGAACAGGTTGGGGTAGAGCCCGCCGCGCTGCCGGCTGCCGGTCGCGACCCGGGTGGACAGCACGAGCTGGTCGTAGGCTCCTGCGGCATCGCGCAGGCGAGCGCGCTGGGACATCCGCCAGGCCAGCGCCCACCCGGTGGACTCCCGGCCGCGCAGCTGCAGCGTGCGGGCCGCCGCCCCGGTCAGCTCCGGGTGGGACTCCGGCGTCCAGCGGCCGAGCGGGTGCAGTCCGACCAGGTGCGAGGTGTGCCGGTGGGTCGGCTCGACCTCCGGCACCTCTCTGTCCCACTCCAGCAGCTCCCCGCGGCTGCCGACGGCGGGGTCCGGCAGCGCCGCGACCTTCGCGGTGAGGTCGGTCAGCCAGGTCGGCACCAGGCCGAGCCGGTCGGCGACGGTGGCTGCGGTCTCCGCGAGGTCGCGCAGCAGCGCGACGTCCATGGTGGTGCTCCGGCCGACCGCGGTGGGCCGGCCGTCGTCGGCCAGGTACTGGTTCTCCGGGGAGGTGGACGGGACGGTGGCCGTGCCGTCCACCGCGCGCACCACCCAGTCGGCGGCGAACCGGCAGGCGCCCTCGAGCACCGGCCAGCTGCGCCGGGCCGCGGCCAGGTCGCCGGTGAAGTCCAGGTGGTCGCGCAGCGCGCGGCACAGCCAGATGCCGCCCAGCGGCCAGTTCGCCCAGACGATCGCCGAGGTAGATCCGCCCACGGCGTAGGGGTGCCCCCACGGGTCGGTGTTGTGGTGGGCGGTCCAGCCGGCCGCCCCGTACCGGGCGGCGGCGTCCCGGCCGGTGCGTGCCAGGGTGCCGAGCAGCGCGGTCAGCGGTTCCAGGCACTCGGTCAGCCCGGTGACCAGTGCCGGCCAGTAGTTCATCTCGGTGTTGATGTTGATGGTGTAGTCGCTGTTCCACGGGGGCGGCAGCTGCTCGTTCCAGATGCCCTGCAGGTTTGCGGGGAACCCGCCCGGACGGGACGAGGCGATCAGCAGGTAGCGGCCGTAGTGGAACAGCAGCGCCGCCAGCACACCGTCACCGGTGCCGGTGTGCTCGTGCTGGCCGATCCATGCGTCGGTGGGCAGCTGGGGAGGTGCGCCCAGGTCGAGCTCGCAGCGCTGGTACAGCTCGCGGTGGTCGGCGAGGTGCGCGGCGAGCAGGTCCGCGGGGGCGAGCGCCCGGGCGGAGTGCAGCCGGTCGGTGAGCCGGGCCAGCAACCCGCTGTGGTCGGCGGCCAGGTTGGCGTGCTGCACCGGGACGTCCGCGGGCAGCACGCCGGCCGGCAGCACGGTGCCGGTGGCGACCAGCAGGCGCACCCGGCGCGCGCCGCGCACCACCAGCGCATCGCCGTGGGCGGCCACGCTGCCGTCGGACTCGACGTGCAGCACGAGCGTGCCGGTGCGGGACCTGTGGTCGTAGACCACCGGGTCGCCGTCGGACCCGGGCGGCACGTCGGCGGGCAGCTCCAGGTCCAGCACCAGCTCGCCGGCACCCGCGGCGGCTCCGGTGCTCAGCCGCTCCCGGGCGGGGCTCGCCTGCTCCCCGCCGGCCCGACCCTGCGCCCCCGCGGTCGGGGTGGCGGGTGCGCGCGCTACCGCCGGGCCGCCACGCAGCCGGTCCGCCGTCGCCGACACCCGCAGGTCCACCGGTGCGCTCGCGCTGATCTCGTGCACGAGCACCCCGCCGGGGTGGCTGGCGTAGCTGCGGTGCGCGACCTCGGCCCGGCTCAGGGAGTAGCGGTGCCCGGCGATGCCGGTGCGCAGGTCGAGCCAGCGCTCCACCTGCGCAGCGCCCGCACCGGCCGCGCCCGCGCTCGCCGCGCCCGCACCGGCCGCGCCCGCGCTGACCACGTCCTCCTCGCTCGCCGCGTCCT
>CAZMDO010000030.1:0-17832 GCA_964564445.1 uncultured Ruaniaceae bacterium
CTGGAAGCCGGCCGTGGTGCACACCCGCTCCGCCCGGATCACCAGGTCGTAGGTCTTCTCAACCATCGTCTCTCCTCACAGGTGAGCGGCGACGATCTGCGCCGCCAGGTCTTCGAGCAGCCGGCCGGCCTCACGCATCGAGGTCTGCGGGTCCGGCTCCAGGGCGCTGAGCGGGTAGCACGCGGCGATACCGTGGGCGACCAGCTCATCATCGGACAGCAGCGAACGTCCGGCCACCGCGACGGTCGGCACCCCGGCCGCTGCCGCCGCGCGGGCCACGCCCACCGGGGTCTTGCCGTACAGGCTCTGCGCGTCCAGGCTGCCCTCACCGGTCACCGCCAGGTCGGCGCCGGCGAGCTGGTCGGCCAGACCGGTCAGCTCGATCACCACCTCGATCCCGGAGCGCCGGGTGGCCCCGAGCAGCGCCAGCGCCGCATAACCGACTCCGCCGGCGGCCCCGGCCCCCGGCTCGTCGGCCGCTCGGGCCGCCTCCGGGAGCACCTCGGCGAGCGCCTCCACCCACCGGGCCAGCCCGGCCTCCAGCTCGGCCACGGTCGCGTCGTCCGCACCCTTCTGCGGGCCGTAGACGGCGGCGGCACCGCTGGCGCCGAGCAGCGGGTTGTCCACGTCCGCGGCCAGCACCACCTCGGTCTCGGCCAGCCGCGGGTCCAGCCCGCTCAGGTCGACGGCGGAGATCGCCGTGAGCGCGGCCCCTCCCCCGGGCAGGTCGCTGCCGTCCGCAGCCAGCAGCCGCGCGCCGAGGGCCTGCACCAGACCGGCGCCGCCGTCGGTGCTGGCGCTGCCGCCCACGCCGAGCAGGATGCGGCGCGCGCCGTCGTCCAGGGCGTGCCCGATCAGCTCACCGGTGCCCACCGAGGAGGACCGGCGAGCGGCGTCCACATCCGCCGGGGTGAGGGCAAGACCCGAGGCGAGGGACATCTCCACCACGCACGCTGCGCCGTCGGGCGACAACGCATAGGCGCACTGCACCGGATCGCCGAGGGGGCCGGTGACCGTGGCGGTGCGCTCCGTCCAGCCGGCGGCGAGGGCAGCAGCCACGGTGCCCTCGCCGCCGTCGGCCATCGGGACCTGCCGGAGAAGAAGGTCCGGCCGGACCCGGAGCATCCCGGTGGCCAGGTGCTGCGCCACCTGGGCGGCGGTCAGCGATCCCTTGAACTTGTCCGGAGCCAGGACCACCGTCGTCATGGCGCTAGTCAAGCAGAGCGATCGCGGTCGGGGCGTCCTCTGCGGAGATCGCGAGGGCCTCGAACTCGTTCACGCCACTGATCTCAGCACCCATGGAGATGTTCGTGACCCGCTCCAGCACGATCTCGACCACCACCGGCACCCGGAACTCCTCAGCCATCGCATCGGCCTTGGCGAAGGCGTCCTGCAGATCCTCCGGGTCGGTGACCCGCAGGGCCTTGCAGCCCAGCCCCTCGGCGACCTTGACGTGGTCCACACCGTAGCCGCCGGTCTCCGGGGAGTTGATGTTGTCGAAGCTCAGCTGCACCTGGTAGTCCATGTCGAAGGCGCGCTGCGACTGCCGGATCAGGCCCAGGTAGGCGTTGTTCACCAGCACGTGCACGTACGGGATGTTGTGCTGGGCGCCCACCGCCAGCTCCTCGATGTGGAACTGGAAGTCGTAGTCACCGCTGAGGGCGACCACCTTCTCGTCCGGAGCGGCCACCGCCACACCGAGCGCGGCCGGACCGGTCCAGCCCAGCGGACCCGCCTGTCCGGCGTTGATCCAGTGCCGCGGGGCGTACACGTGCAGGAACTGGGCGCCGGCGATCTGGGAGAGGCCGATGGTGGTCACGTACCGGGTGTTCCGGTCGAACGCGTGGTTCATCTCCTCGTACACCCGCTGCGGCTTGATCGGCACCTCGGTGAAGTGCGTCTTGCGCAGCATGGTGCGCTTGCGCTCGGCGCACTCGGCCACCCAGGTGGAGTAGTCGGGCACCTGGCCGGCGGCCTTGCGGTCCTGGGCCACGGCGACCAGCTGCTCGAGTGCGGCCCCGGCGTCGGAGACGATGCCGTAGTCGGGCTCGAAGATCCGGCCCAGCTGGGTGGGCTCGATGTCCACGTGCACGAAGGTGCGGCCCTCGGTGTAGGTGTCCAGGGAGCCGGTGTGCCGGTTCGCCCACCGGTTGCCGATCCCGATCACGAAGTCCGACTCCAGGAACGAGGCGTTGCCGTAGCGCTGGGAGGTCTGGTAGCCGACCATGCCGATCATCAGCTCGTGGTCGTCGGGGATGATGCCCCAGCCCATCAGGGTGGGCACCACCGGCACGCCCAGGGTCTCGGCGAGGGTGACCAGCTGCTCCTCGGCACCGGCGTTCAGGATGCCGCCGCCGGCGATGATGATCGGCTTCTCGCTGGCCAGCAGCATGTCGATGGCCTTCTCCGCCTGGGCGCGGGTAGCGGCCGGGCGGACCACCGGGAGCGGGGTGTAGGTGTCGATGTCGAACTCGATCTCGGCCAGCTGCACGTCGATCGGCAGGTCGATCAGCACCGGGCCCGGCCGGCCGGAGCGCATCACCTGGAAGGCCTTGGCGAAGGTGCCGGGCACCTGGGAGGCCTCGAGCACGGTCTTGGCCATCTTCGTCACCGGGGCGGCGATGCTGGCGATGTCGACCGCCTGGAAGTCCTCCTTGTCCAGCTTGGCCACCGGCGCCTGGCCGGTGATGCACAGGATCGGCACCGAGTCCGCCCAGGCGGCGTACAGCCCGGTGATCATGTCCGTACCGGCCGGGCCGGAGGTGCCCAGGCAGATGCCGATGTTGCCGTGCTTGGTGCGGGAGTAGCCGTCGGCCATGTGCGAGGCGGCCTCGACGTGGCGGGCCAGCACGTGCTTGATGCCGCCATGGCTCTTCATGGCGGAGTACAGGGGGTTGATGGCGGCGCCGGGCAGACCGAAGGTCTGGGTGTGCCCCTCCTTCTCGAAGATCTGGACGATGGCGTCGACCGCGCGCATACGTGCCATTCCGATGGCCTCCTTGGGTGTCGTCGCGGCATGGTGCCGCGCAGTTCTGGGGTGGGTGGGCGGACCTCGGTCGCCGGGAGCCGTCGTCAGCTCTGCGAGCCGGAGAGCCGCTGGGTGGTGCGGAACAGGCCGGAGTGGTCCAGGTCGCCGTCGCCGTTGGCGCGGGCGGAGACCAGCAGCTGAGCGAGCAGCGACCCGACCGGGATGGCCACCCCGGCCTCGCGGGCGGCTGCGGTGACGATGCCCATGTCCTTGTGGTGCAGGTCGATGCGGAAGCCGGGGGCGAAGTCGCGGTCCAGGATCTTCTGGGCCTTCTGGTTCAGCACGGCCGAGCCGGCCAGCCCACCGCCAAGGACCTTGATCGCGGCCGGCAGGTCCACCCCGTAGGCCTCGAGGAACACCACGGCCTCGCTGAGCGCAGCGATGTTGGTGGCGACGATCAGCTGGTTGGCGGCCTTGACCGTCTGCCCGGAGCCGGAGGGGCCCACGTGCACGATCGTCTTTCCGACCGCCTCGAACACCGGGCCGGCCTCGTCGAAGTCGGCGGCGTCACCGCCGACCATGATCGAGAGCGCACCGTTGATCGCACCGGGCTCGCCACCGGAGACCGGGGCGTCCAGCATCCGCAGACCCTTCTCCTTGGCCTCGGCCGCGAGCTCCTGGGCCACGTCCGGGCGGATCGTGGAGAAGTCGATGATCAGGGCGCCGTCCTTGGCGGAGGCGAACACGCCGTCGGCCCCCTGCAGGACGGCGGCCACGTCCGGGGAGTCCGGGACCATGGTGATGATGACGTCGGCGTCGGCGACCGCCTCGGCCACGCTGTCGGCGGAGCGTCCGCCCGCCTCGATGAGCGCGTCGTACCGCGGGGAACGGTTGTGGCCGGTGACCGAGAAGCCAGCCTTGGCGAGGTTCACGGCCATCGGGGCACCCATGATGCCCAGTCCGATGAAGGCGATGTTGGTCATGGTGATCAGTCCTTGTCGGGGTCGGTCGGTCAGCGGCTGCTGCGCTCGGCGGCGGGCAGCCAGGCGAACGGGTCGGCCTGCGAGGCAGCGCTGGCGGGCTTGTACTCCAGCCCGAACCAGCCGTCGTAGCCACCGGCGAGCAGGTCGGCGGTCCAGCGGGCGATCGGGGCCTGGCCGGTGCCGGGCTGGTCGCGGCCGGGGGCGTCGGCGATCTGCACGTGCGCGATGCGCTCGGCGTAGGCGGCCCGGGCCGCGTCCACGTCGTCACCGTTGGTGGCCAGGTGGTAGACGTCGAAGAGCAGGCCGATGTTGGTCTCACCGGCGCGGTCGATGGCCGCGACCGCCTCGGCGGCGGTCTTCAGCGGGTAGGCGGCCGTGCCGGAGACGGGTTCCACCAGCACGGTGCCGTCGATCCGCGCGACGGCCTGGGCGGCCAGTGCGAGGTTCTCCGCACCGAGGTCGTCCTGGCGGGTCGGGTCCTCACCCTCGATGCGGTTGCCGTAGAGCGCGTTGAAGCCCCGGCAGCCGGTGCGCTCACCGATGGCGGTCACCGCGTCCAGGTTCGCGCGGAACTCCTCCGACCGCTCCGGCCAGGAGACCAGGCCACGGTCGCCGCCGGGCATGTCGCCGGCGTTGAAGTTCAGGCCGGTCAGCTGCACGCCGGCGGTCTCGATGGCGCGCACGAACGCGTCCACCTCCTCCGGCTCCGGGGTGGAGGTGGGGAACGGCCACCAGAACTCCACACCGTCGAACCCGGCGGCACGGGCGGCGGCCGGACGCTCCAGCAGCGGAAGGTCAGTGAGCAGGATCGAGCAGTTCACCGTGTAGCGGGCGTTGGTCACGTCAGCCTCCTCGGTCGGACTTGATTTCTTATCGTGGAAGTTTCATTTTGCTACTTGAAACTATACGGAACGAGCCGGCCGGCGTCAACCGTCCCGCCTGCCGAGCAGGCCGCGCAGCGCGGTCACCTCGAACGGCACCTCCTCGGTGCGCACGGCACCGCAGTCCAGGCCGCGGAGCAGGAAGCCCGCCATCGCCTTGGCGGTCGCCGGCTCGTCCAGCACCGCACCGCCGCGCTGGCCGAGGTAGTTGTCCAGCCGGGTGAGCACATCGGCGAGCCCGGCCCGGAAGAACGCATAGGTGGCGGCATACCGGCTGGGCAGCTGGGCCGGGTGCATGTCCCAGCCCTGGTAGAAGCCGCGCTGCAGGGAGCGCATCACCAGCCGTCCGTGCAGCGCCCAGGCGGCGTCGACGGCCGCGGGCTCCCCGACCGGGAGCACGTTGGTGGACCCGTCGGACAGGCGTACGCCCGTGCCGGCGGCGCTGACCTGCATCACCTGCTTGGCGAAGTCCGCGGCCGGGTGCTCCATGGACTGGTAGGCCGCCGCGATGCCCAGCGACGCGCTGTAGTCGTAGGTGCCGTACGGCATCCCGGTGACCCGGCCGGCGCCGGCCGCGATCATCGGGCCGATCAGCGAGTGCCCGTCCGGGCCGATGATCGCCTGCGGCGTCTCCACCTGGATCTCGAAGCCGAGCCGCCCCCCGGGCAGGCCGAGGGCGCTCTCCAGGGTCTCCAACGCCAGCACCATCGCCTGCACCTGCTCCACGGTGGTCACCTTGGGCAGGGTGAGCACCAGCCCGTCCGGGAGCCCCTCGCCGGCCAGTGCGGTGACGAAGCGTTCCAGCGTGCGCAGGCCCCGGGCCCGGGTGTCCGGCTCCAGGCACTTGAACCGGATGCCGAGGAAGGGCGGTGCGGTACCCGCAGCGCGGGCCGCGGAGACCGCCGACACCGCCGCGGCGACAGTAGCGTCCTCTGCCTCCTCCCCCTGGTCGCCGTAGCCGTCCTCGAAGTCGATGCGCAGGTCCTCGATCGGCTCGCGGGCGAGCTTGTCCAGCACGAGCCGGCCGATCGTGGCCACCTCCGCCTGGTCCTCGACCAGGCCGTGCACCTCGAGCAGGTGGCCGATACCGCCGGCATGCTCGACCGCTGCGAGCGCCTCGGCGCCCCAGCGGGCCGGGAGGTCGGCGTCGAAGGAGCCGGCCGGCACGTACACCGAGTGCACCGGTTGGCGACCCGCGGCCTCCCCGGGGTACCGGGCGGCGGTGGCCGCGTCCGGTCCGGCGAGCAGCGCCTCGATGCGGTCCCGCACCCCGTCCAGCGCCGCCATCACTCCTCCCCCGCACCGAGCGGCAGGGCACCGGTGAACGGCTCCGGCTCACCGGCGGCGGCCCGCTCGGCGTGCACCACGTCCACCACGGCCTTGGCGACCTCCTTGGCCACGCTCGGGTCGAACACGCTGGGGATGATGAAGGAGGCATTGCGCTCGTGGTCGCTGACCGTCCCGGCGATCGCCACCGCGGTCGCGCGGAGCACCTCGTCGTTGATCGAGCGGGCCCGGGCGTCCAGCAGGCCGCGGAACAGCCCCGGAAAGGCGAGCACGTTGTTGATCTGGTTCGGGTAGTCGCTGCGGCCGGTGGCCACCACCGCGGCGTGCTGGGCCGCGTCCAGCGGGTCCACCTCGGGGGTGGGGTTCGCCAGGGCGAACACGATGGCGCTCTCGGCCATCGTGGCGATGTCCTCCCCGGTGAGGATGTTCCCGGCGGAGACGCCGATGAACACGTCCGCCCCGGCGAGCCCTTCCTTGAGGGTGCCGGCGAAGCCGTCGGCGTTGGTGTTGTCCGCGATCCACTGCCGGTCCGGGTCGGTGTAGCCGTTGTCCGCGGTGATCGCGCCGCGGCTGCCGAAGGCCACGATGTGCTGGGCGCCCTGGCCCTTGAGCAGGCGGATGATCGCCGAGCCGGCCGCACCCACGCCGGAGACGACGATCTTCACCTCCGCCAGCGACTTGCCGACCACCTTGAGGGCGTTGATCAGCGCCGCGAGCACCACGATCGCGGTGCCGTGCTGGTCGTCGTGGAACACCGGGATGTCCAGCTCCTCGCGCAGCCGGCGCTCGATCTCGAAGCACCGGGGTGCGGAGATGTCCTCCAGGTTGACCCCGCCGTAGGCCGGGGCGATCGCCTTGACGATGCTGATGATCTCCTCGGTGTCGGTGGTGGCCAGCGGCACCGGCCAGGCGTCCACGCCGGCGAACTGCTTGAACAGCGCCGCCTTGCCCTCCATCACCGGCAGCGAGGCCTCTGGGCCGATGTCGCCCAGGCCGAGCACCGCGGTGCCGTCGGTGACCACGGCGACGGTGTTGCGCTTGACGGTCAGCCGGCGCGCATCCTCGGGACGATCGGCGATCGCCAGGCAGACCCGGGCCACCCCAGGGGTGTAGGCCCGGGAGAGGTCGTCGCGGTGGCGCAGGTTCACCTTGGGGCGGACCTCGAGCTTGCCGCCCAGGTGGAGCAGGAAGGTGGCGTCGGAGACGTGCCGCACCGCCACGCCGTCGACCCCGTCGAGAGCGTCGCGGATCTCCTGCACGTGCGCCTCGTCGCGGGCGTTGGCGGAGACGTCCACGACCATCTGGGTGTCGGTGGACTCGACCACGTCGACAGCGGTCACGGCCGCGCCGGTGGCACCGACCGTGGAGACGATGTCCGTGGTGGTACGCGGTCCGGTCGGAGCAGCGATGCGCAAGGTGATCGAGTAGCTGGGCCCGGGGATGGCTGCCATGACATCTGTCCAATCTCTCAACATGTGGAGTAGAGTTTCCGATATAAGGAATACTAGGTGATGGTAGTACGGCAGTGGGCTGCTGGAAAGCCTCGTCACGGCAGGTCGAGCTCGAGACCGTAGGATCACCGGAGAGGAAAGGGACTTCCGGATGACTGATGTTGAGCGCGAGACTAGACCGCGATCCGGTGGCGTGCAGTCGGTAGACCGCGCCATCGACCTGCTCGAGCTGCTCGCCGACGCCGGTGGCGAGTCGACGCTGAGCGAGCTGGCCAACCAGACGGCGCTGCCGCTGCCGACGATCCACCGGCTGATGCGCACGCTGCTTGCCCGCGGCTACGTGCGCCAGCTGCCCTCCCGGCGCTACACCCTGGGACCGCGGCTGATCCGGCTGGGCGAGGCCGCCTCGCGCCAGTTCGGCGCGGACGCCCGCCCGTACCTGGCCCGCCTCGCCGACGAGCTCGGCGAGAGCGCGAACCTGGCGATCATCGACCGGGACATGGCCGTCTACGTGGCCCAGGCCTCCTCCAGCCGGTCCATGCGCATGTTCACCGAGGTGGGCCGGCGTGTGTACACCCACTCCACCGGGGTGGGCAAGGCGATCCTGGCCCAGCTGCCCGACCCCGCCGTGCAGGACATCGTCACCCGAGCGGGCATGCCCCCGGCGACCCCGAAGAGCATCTCCACCCTGCCCGCGCTCATCGACGAGCTGGACCGGATCCGCAACCGGGGCTACGCCGTCGACGACGGCGAGCAGGAGATCGGGGTGCGCTGCTTCGCAGTGCCCGTGCCCGGTGCGCCCACGCCCACGGCACTGTCGATCTCCGGTCCGGACGCGCGGGTGACGCTGGAGTACGGCGAGCATGCGGTGCCCGTGCTGCAGGAGGTCGCCGGCGAGATCGCCGAGCTGCTCCGCGCCGGCTGACGACGCGGCTGACGACGCCGCCGGCGAGGCGCCACGGCGGCGCCTCGCCGGCATCACGCCCCGCTGGCGCGGGCACAGCGGGCACAGCGCGGGCACGGCCCGCCGGCGCGGGCACAGCGGGCACAGCGGGCACAGCGGGCACAGCGGGCACAGCGGGCCCGGCGCGGGCACAGCGCGGGCACGGACGACGACGCGCGTGGGACCGACCGGTCCCACGCGCGTCGAGAGCGTCTCAGGTCAGGCGTTCGCCTCCCCCTCGACCGCGGGGTTGCGTCCGCTCTCGGCCTCCTCGGCAGCGGCACTCCCGTCCTCCGGCTTGTCCTTGACCCCCCACACGTTCAGCAGCAGGTTGATCACGAACGCAGCCACACCACCGGCGGCGATGCTGGAGGACAGCACCGGCTGCAGCAGCTCGGGCATCGCGATCCAGAAGTCCGGCGCACCGACCGGGATCATCCCGAACGCGAACGCCACCGCGACCACGAAGATGTTCCGCGAGCTGGACAGGTCGGCCTGCCCGAGGATCTTGATGCCGACGGCGCCGATCGTGCCGAACATCACCACGGTGATACCGCCCATCACCGGCTCCGGCAGCGTCGCTGCAATATCGCCCAGCGGGGCGATCAGCCCGATGATGACCAGGAACAGACCAGCCACCGCCACCACGAACCGCGAGTGCATCCGGGTGATCTGCACCAGGCCGACGTTGTTGGCGAAGGACACCAGGGAGAACGGCGCGAACACCGACCCGATGGCGGTGCCCAGACCGTCCGCCGACAGCGCCCGGCTGACCTCCTTGGCGCCGGTCTTCCGGCCGACGATCTCACCGATGGCGAGCGTGTCTCCGGTGGCCTCGACCATGTTCACGAACTGCACCACGAGCAGCGGCAGGATCGCGGCGAGGATGAACTCCGGTGCACCGTAGGAGAACGGCCGCGGGATGGACAGCACCCCGTGCTGGCCCACCTCGGCGAAGCTCACCTTGCCCATCAGCACCGCCAGCACGGTGCCGATGACCAGCGCCGCGAGGATGGACACCTGCTTCATCGTGCCGCGGCCGAACCGGTCCACGGCCAGCACGATCGCCACCGTCAGGGCGGCCAGCAGGAAGCTGGACGGCGTGTTGTACCCGGGCGTGCCCTCCTCACCCTGGATCAGCGAGGCCGAGGTGGGCAGCAGGGAGATGCCGATGATGGCGATCACCGAGCCGGTGACCACCGGCGGGAAGTACTTCAGCAGCCTGCCGAACCAGGGGGCCACCACGATGGTGAGCAGACCGGCGATCAGCGTGCCACCGAACAGGGCGGGCAGCCCGTAGGTGTCCCCGATCACGATCGAGGGACCGATCGCGGTGAACGTCGATCCCATGACGATCGGGTAGCGGACGCCGAAGCGCCAGATCCCCAGCGTCTGGATCATCGTGGCGATTCCCGCGACGACCAGGTTGGCGGCGATCAGCACCGCCAGCTCCTCGTTGGACAGCCCGATGGCGATACCGACCACGAGCGGGGTGGTGATCAGCCCGGCGTAGGCGATCAGGACGTGCTGCAGGGCGAGCGGCACCATCCGGGCGAGCCGTGGCTTCTCCTCGACGAGGTCGACCTGGGTCTGATCGCCGGTCGGCGTCGCCGCCGGTTTCTCGTCCTTCTTGCGCTTCCTCATTGCTCCTCCACGTTGAGAGACCTAGGGACGGCGGCGGTCCTGCCACGGGGCGGGAGAACCACCAGGGGGTGAGCTGCTCGGTACCGGTGCTGGGCACCGACCCGGGCAGGGACACGTTCAGCTCACGGACGCGAGACCGGGGTTGCGCTCGACCAGACGCCGGGCAGCGTCGTTCGCGGCGGCGACCACGGCTTCCTCGTCCACGGTGTGGACCACACCGTCGGAGTAGACCACCTCTCCGCCGACCATCGTCAGGGTGACGTCGGTGTTGCCGGCGGAGTAGACCAGGGTGGAGTGCACATCATGCACCGGTTGCAGGTGGGTGGCGGACAGGTCCACGGCCACGATGTCGGCCAGCGCCCCGGCCCGCAGCTGCCCGACGTCGAAGCCGGTGTAGGCGGCCCCGTTCCGGGTACCGAGCTGCAGGGCCTGGGCCGCGCGCAGCACGGTGGGGTCCACGTGCGCGAGGCGCTGGGCGGAGACCGCCTGCTTCATGCACTCGAACGGGTCCTGCCGGTGGCCACAGCTCGGCCCGTCGGTGCCGAGCGCCACCGGGATGCCACGCTCGAGCATCTCCCCCAGCCGCATCGTGCCCGAGGCCAGGTAGGCGTTCGAGGTCGGGTTGTGCGCGACGACGGCGCCCGCCTCGGCGATCGCGTCCAGCTCCGCATCGTCCAGCCAGATCGCGTGCGCCAGGGTCGCCCGGTCGTCCAGCAGGCTCTCCTGGGCGAGCCAGGTCACCGGCCGGATGCCGTAGAACTCCAGGTAGATGTCCGGATCCTTCGAGCCCTCCGAGCAGTGCGTGTGCCACCGCGTACCCATCGTGCGGGCGAGGTCGATCGAGGCGGCCAGCATCGTCTGGTCCAGGTAGGCCAGGTTCATCGGACCGGGCCAGACCTCCACCTGCGAGCCCGGCGGGCGGGCCGTGATCGCCTCCCGGGTGATCGCCAGCTCGTCCTCGGTGTCGTAGCGGTAGAGCGGCTCGGGCTGGTTCCGCTTGACCCCGACCTCGCTGCGCCGACCGAGGATGCCGCGTGCGACCGCGCCGCGCAGACCGGTGCCCTCGATCGCGTCCGCCACCGCCAGGGTGGTGTCCAGGTCGGTGGGCGCGTAGTGGTTGTCGATCACGGTGGTGATCCCGGCCCGCACGGCTTCCAGCGCACCCAGCTGGGCGGCGGCCCGAGCATCGCTGGCGCTCATCTCGATCGCGTACGGCCACATGAAGTTGCACAGCCACGGCCAGATCGACTGTCCCTCCCCCAGCCCGCGGGCCAGCGCCTGGAACAGGTGGTTGTGCCCGTCGACGAACCCGGGCAGCAGCACCGCCTGGGGCAGGTCGATCTCGCGCTCACCGTGCCAGCCGGCCAGCTCCGACCTCGGACCGACGGCCGCGATCCGGTCACCGACGACCGCCACGGCACCGTCGACGATCGTCGTGCGGTCCTGGTCCACCGGCACGACCCAGCCGGCGCGGATGAGGGTGTCGCAGGTACGTGCTTCTGTCATGGTGGTGCACTCCTCGTCATCAAGGGATGGCCATCCGTTCACCGATGAAGGCGACAGCTACCTAGAGATTGCATGCAATCTAGACCTCATTCCGTGAATGTCAACCCCTCCACGCGCCACAGACTGCTCATTGATCCGCACTTTTCCCGCCATCCGTGCGCATCTCTCGTCCTCAGCATTTTGCATGCAACTTGTTGACAGCATGGCCGCCCGATGCTTCACTAGGACCGACTCGATGACGTGGGCTCCCCGGAGCAGGTCACCGAGGCAGCCTGTGGTGACGGTGGCTGGCCACCGGGACCGGGCACACCCGAAGGTGCGTGCGTCGCGGCCGGGGTATCCGCAGTAGTCAAACCCCAAGGAGAGCTATCGTGATCATCGATACTCACGTCCACCCCACGAACCTGGTCGACCAGGCCTGGCGGCACACCGGCACCCCCTTCACGGGCGAACGGGTGCTGAAGATGATGGACGGGCCGTTCCCGATCAACGGCAAGCCACGCCGCGTCGACATCTCCTGCGCCATGCCGCCGCCGGGGAACACCCAGTGGAAGGAGGGCGACAAGAGCGGCCGCGAGGGTATCCGCAACTACCAGGCCTACGTCACCTCGCTGGTGCAGAACTACCCGGACCGGTTCATCGGCAACTTCATCTACAACCCGCGCTTCGGACCGGAGAACGGTGCGGCCGAGCTGGCGTTCCACGTCAAGGAGCACGGCTACAAGATGATGAAGCTGCACGCCAACATGCACTCCTACCGGCCGGACCGCGCCCTGGACTGGCTGCGCCCCGCGCTGCGGGTCTGCGACGAGCTGGGCGTCATCGTGCTGATCCACACCGGTGACGGCCCGTACTCGATCCCGACGCAGTTCTACCCGATCATCCGGGAGTTCCCGAACGTGAACTTCATCATCGGGCACTTCGGCATCCAGACCGGCGGCGTGTACTGCTTCGAGGCGTTCTGGATGATCCAGGACTCACCGAACGTCTACGGCGAGTCCGGCTGGCTGCTGCAGTCGCGGATCGTGGAGTTCGCCAAGGAGATGAAGAAGAGCCGGCTGGTGTTCGGCACCGACTCCCCGCCGAACGAGCCGTGGATGTGGGCACGCGAGCTGGAGGTGCTCGGCCACGAGCCGCCCCAGGGCCTGAACACCTCCGAGGACGACCTCGAGGGCTACTTCGGCAACAACATGGCCAAGCTGCTCGGCCTGCAGCCCACGCCGCCGCCGAAGGACGTCGCCGAGGCGGAGGCCTACCTGCGCGGCGACATCCCGCAGGCATCCGCGGACAACCGCCACGCCGACCACTACAAGGACTACACCCCGGACTCCTGGGCGGACGACTCCTCGCCGGCCGAGATCGAGGCCCGCGAGGCCGCGAACGCCTGATCGCGGACGTCAGCGCCGGGCGCTGCACCCACCGGCCCGCGGGTCCCCGACCCGCGGGCCGGTGTGCGCCGGAGCCTGGGTGCTATAGCATCCGCATCGAGTCGATCGAGAACAGGTTCCCCATGTCCCGAGCAGCCCTGGCCGTCCTGCAGCCCCTCACCGAGCGCGACCACCTGGCGGAACGAACCTACGAGGCGATCCGGGCCGCCGTCCTGTCCAGCGACATCCCGCCCGGTACCCAACTGAGCGTGCCCGAGCTGGCCCGGCGGCTGGAGGTCAGCCGCAGCCCGGTCCGGGAGGCGGTGCAACGGTTGATCTACGAGGGGCTGGCCTCGCACATCCCCCACCGTGGCGCCGTCGTCACCGAGGTGGACCTGGCCGAGCTGACCAACCTGTACGTGGTGCGCGAACCGCTGGAGGGTCTCGCCGCCCGGCTCGCCACCGAGACCACCGACCAGCACGGTCTGGACGTGCTCCGGGACATCCTCGCCGAGCACCGCACGCTGGCCGAGACCGCCGAAGCCGACATCGACGCGCACATCGAGCTGGACACCAGGTTCCACCGGACCATCCGCGAGCTGGCCGGCAACCACCATCTCAGCGACGTGCTGGAGTCGATCGTCACGCACTCCCACTCGGTGCTGCACTCGTTGTGGCAGGTTCCCGATGCCGCGCAGCTCGCCCTGCTGGAGCACCAGCAGATCCTGGACGCGATGGTCACCGGCGACCCGGACGAGGCCGAGCGGGTCGCCCGGGAGCACATCTCCCGGCTCCGCATCCGGCTCCGGCAGAGCATCCCGCGCGACCGCTGAGCCGCCGGGCACCTGCGCGCCGAGGGCCGCGGGCACCGGGGCACCGGCCGGAACCCGGCGACCACTCTCCCAGCGGCCCGACCAGAAACCTGCATGTAATCTACTGAGCCGGTCGACCCCGGCGGCAGCGCGCCCTTCTCCGCCATGAAACCTCAACAAATACGCTGATTGACGGCGCAACCCGGCCTCCGCACGTCGCTCACCCGGGCATGGGTAACAGGCTACGTACCTCCTTTCATGGGTTGACACCCCCACGATTACATGTAATCTTGGGGCAGGCTCGCTACCGCGAGAGCACCACAGCCGTTGCCGCGTGGCACACCACGCACCCCTCGCACCGCCGCCCCCGCACCCCCTGTGGAGTCCAGAGGAACCATCAGGACCATGACCCCATCCACACCCGCTCCGCCCACCGGCCACCCGTCGGCCGCCCGAGACCGGCTGGTGGTCGCGATCACCGGCGCCAGCGCGCCCCAGCTCGGCGTCGGCCTGCTACGTGCCCTGCAGGAGAACGGCAGCGTGGAGACCCACCTGGTGGTGTCGGCCGCCGCGCACCGCACGCTCGAGCTGGAGATGGGCCTGCGGGCCGCGGACCTGGCCGGGCTGGCCGACGTGATCCACCAGCGCGGCGACATCGCCGCCTCGATCGCCTCGGGCTCGTTCACCACGATGGGCATGGTGGTCGCTCCGTGCTCGATGCGCACGCTGGCGGGCATCGCGCACGGCTTCTCGGACACCCTCATCACCCGGGCGGCGGACGTGGTGCTCAAGGAACGGCGCAAGCTCGTGCTGCTCACCCGGGAGACTCCGCTCAGCCTCATCCACCTGCGCAACATGGTCGCGGTGACCGAGGCCGGTGCCGTCGTGCTGCCCCCGACCCCCGCCTTCTACCAGCGCCCGTGCACCATCGAGGACCTGATCGGCCACCTGGTCGGCAAGGTCCTCGACCAGTTCGGCATCGAGCACGACCTCTACCAGCGCTGGACCGGACCGCCCAGCCCCTCGGAAGGAGCCCCCTGATGACCTCTGCACCCGGCCCCGCCGGCGCCACCGCGGCCGGCCCTTCGGAGCGCGCGAGGGGTCTGTCCCGCCTCCAGGATGGGCACCACTTCCTCGAGCAGTACCTGCGCGAGCACCCCGAGGACGTGCTGGACATCAGCGCCGAGGTGCCGGCCCACGAGGGCATCACCGGCCTGATCTACGAGCTCAAGGAGCAACGCCGCGAGGAGATGCTGCTCTGCCGCACCGTGGCCGGCCTCGACGTGCCGGTGCTGAGCAACGTGTTCGCCTCCCGGCGCAGGATCGCGCGGATGCTGGGCGTGCCGGCGGCGGACCTGCACGAGGAGTATCACCGGCGCTCCAGCACCCCCCGTCCGCTCGAGGTCGTCGAGGACGGCCCCATCCTGGACGACGTGCGCACCGGCGCGGACGTGGACCTGCACACCGTGCCGATGGTGACCCACTTCGCCTCGGACAAGGCGCCCTACATCACCAGCGGCATCATCATCGCCGAGGACCCGGACACCGGCGTGGGCAACATGAGCTACCACCGCTCGATGATCCACTCCCCCACCGCGCTGGCCACCAGCCTGCACTCCCGCGGGGACCTGTGGCGGATGCTCGCCACGCACGGCGAGCGGGGTACGCCGATGCCGGTGGCCATGGTGATCGGCGGGCACCCGCTGGTCATGCTGGCCGCCTCCTCCCGGATCGGCTACGAGCAGGACGAGCGCGAGGTGGCCGGCGGCCTGCTCGGCGAGAGCCTGCAGGTCGTGCGCACCCCGGTGCACGGCATCAAGGTGCCGGCCTGGGCCGAGCTGGTCATCGAAGGCACCATCGACCCGCAGGACCATGCCGAGGAGGGCCCGTTCGGGGAGTTCTCCGGCTACTCCTCGAACCGCTCCACGAACAACGTGCTGCGCGTGGACGCGATCCTGCGCCGGCAGGATGCGATGCTGATCGACGTCGAGGGCGGCAACACCGACGAGCACCTCAACCTGGCCCGGATCCCGCGCGAGGCGGAGATGGCGCACAAGCTCAAGGAGCGGTTCCCGGACGTGACCGCGCTGCACTACCCGACCTCCGGCACGCACTTCCACTGCTACGTGGCGCTCCGCCAGCGCCGGCCGGGCGCGGCCCGCCAGGTGATGCTGGGGCTGCTCGGCTGGGACCCGTACGTGAAGACGGTGATCGCGGTCGATGCGGACGTGGACGTCACCGACGACTCCGAGGTGCTGTGGGCGCTCGCCACCCACTTCCAGCCGCACCGGGACCTGTTCCTCGTCGACGGTCTGCCCGGGTCGCCCCTCGACCCCTCGTCCGGCGCCGACGGCACCACCTCGCGGCTGGGCCTGGACGCGACCCGCGGTCGCGACTTCCACGGTGACCGGATAGTGATCTCCGACGGTGCCCGGACCCAGGCCCGATCTCTGCTGGACAGCCTGCAAGGAGGTAGCTGATGTCCACCCCGAACATCCCGCAGCCGACCGTCCCGACGATCCGTTCGTCCGCGGACCGGCCGAAGACCCCGGTGACCGTGCTCACCGGGTTCCTCGGCTCCGGCAAGACCACGCTGGTCAACCACATCCTCACCACCGAGCACGGGCTGAAGGTCGCCGTGATCGAGAACGAGTTCGGTGACATCGGCATCGACAACGCCCTGGTGATCGGCGGGGACGAGACGATCATCGAGATGAGCAACGGCTGCTGCCTGTGCTGCACCGCGCGCACCGACCTCATCGACATCCTGCACTCCCTGGCCGAGCGGCCCGACCGCTTCGACCGCATCCTGGTGGAGACCAGCGGGATGGCCGACCCCAACCCGGTGGCGCAGACGTTCTTCGTGGACGAGGAGGTCGCCGAGCACTACACCCTCGATGCGATCGTCACGCTCGTGGACGCCCGGCACGTGCAGGGGCACCTGGACGAGACCCAGGTGGACGGCGTGGGCAACCACACCAGCAACCAGATCGCCTTCGCCGACCGGATCGTGATCAACAAGGTGGACCTGGTCGACGAGGCGACCCTGGCCGCGGTCACCGAACGGGTGCGCTCGATCAACGCCTCTGCGCAGATCCTCACCTCCCACTACGGGGCGGTCGACCTGACGGAGATCCTCGGCATCCGGGCCTTCCGCCGGGCCGGCGGGCAGGACAGCGGTCCCGACTGGCTGCACGGCTCCGAGCACAGCCACGACCCCACCCTGGAGTCGGTCTCGATCGAGCTGGCCGGCGAGGTGCCCCTGGACCGGCTGCGCAGCTGGTTGGACGCCTACATCGCCGCGCACGGGGACGAGGTGTACCGGCTCAAGGGCATCCTGCGCGCCAGCGACCAGCCCTGCGCCTACTTCCTCCAGGGCGTGCACCGGCTCTATGACATCTTCCCGGCCCCGGGCGCCGACCCGGCACCGGACCGGTCGGTGCTGGTGTTCATCGGCCGCAACCTCGACCGGGACCAGCTGACCGGCGACCTCCAGCGGCTGGTCGGGGATCCGGTGCTCGCGTCATGAGCGCGCGCAGGCACGGGCACCGGTGCGGGCAAGGGTCGCCCGCCCACCGGGCACGTGCCTGCGCGCAGCCGCGAGGCCGGGGCTCAGACGGGGTTGGAGTCGGTGCGCTCGATGACGCGTTGCACGTCCTCCTCGCAGGTGATCTCTCCGGCCTCCACCGCCTCGGTGACCGCGATCGCCTGCTCCTTCGTCACCACGGGCACCACGGCGCCGTCGGAGCGGTGCAGCTTGCCGTCCTTGACGTAGTCACCCTCCTGCAGCCGCTGGAACTGCTTGTCGGTGATCACCCGGCCCGTCCCGGCGGCGAACACCGACGGGTTGTCCGGCGTGCCGGCCTTGAAGTGGTTGAACAGCAGGTTCATCACCACGGTGAAGATCGCGGCCGAGGAGATGCCCGAGCCGAAGATGATCTGCACAGCGGTCGGGAACTGGGCGTAGAAGCCCTCCGCCACCTCCGGCAG
>CAZMDO010000031.1:0-17674 GCA_964564445.1 uncultured Ruaniaceae bacterium
GGAACCGACGCAGCTCCACCGCGGTCACCGCCCCAGCCGCTCGCACCGCCCGGGCGCCTCCGGCCGCTCGCGCCGGCCGGTCCGCTCGCACCGCCCGGGCACTCCCGCCGCCACCCACGCCGGCACTCCCGCCGCCGCCCACGCCCGCGCTCACGCCGCCACCCCCCGGTTCGGCACCAGCCGGGAGCCCAGCAGGCACACCACCGCGAAGCCGACCATGGTCGCCACCGGTACCCCGATCGCAGCCAGCCCTCCGCCGCCGGAGGTGATCCCCAGCCCGCGGGTGAACGCCGCGATCGGGTTCAGGTCCACGATCGCGCCCACCACCCCGGTCGCGGTGATCGGGAAGAACGCGCCGCCGGACATGCCGAGAACCAGCGCGATGATCGACTGCACCACGTTCGCCTGCTCCGCCGTGCGCGCCAGGCGCACCACCACGAAGGTCAGCGAGGTGGCGGCCAGCACCGCGGCCAGCACGAGCACCGCCACGGCGGGCACCGACCCGAAGTCCACATCGAACAGCAGCGACCCCACCAGCAGCAGCACCCCGGTGGCCGCCACACCGAGCACGAACGCCGTCAGGGCCTTGGCGAGCACGATCGTCGAGCGCCGCACCGGCATCGACTGCAGCCGCACCAGGGTGCCCTCCTCCCGCTCGGCGATCAGCCCGAGCACGCCGAAACCCACGGTGAACATCAGGAACAGCCCGGCCTGGCCGGCGATCAGCATGCCGCCGGTGCTCAGCTGCTCGGAGGAGGCCTGCCCCTGGTCCAGCTCCACCTGCGCCTCGGCGGCGAGCACCTGCTGGGCCAGCGCCTGCCCCTGCGCCGGGTCCAGTCCGGCCGTACCGGCGGCCACGGCGGCCACCGAGCTGCCGCGGAGCTGCTCCACCACCCCTTGCGCCACGGTGACCAGGACCTGCCCGGACATGCCTGCGCCGTCGCCCATGACGATCTGGACCTGAGCCGGTCCACCCGAGGTGAGGTCAGCGGTGAACCCCTCCGGCACCACCAGGCCCAGGTCTGCCCTCCCCGCCTGCACGTCCGCCCGCGGATCGGCGCTGTCGGTCACGGTCACGTCCACGATGCCGGTGTGGCTGAGCGCATCGACCAGCACAGTGGCGAGCCGGTCGTCGGGGTCGGCGGCCACGGCCAGGTCCACCGGGTCCAGCTCCCCCTCGCTCACCCCGCCGAGGAGCAGGTTGAGCACCGTCATCAGCGCCAGCGGCACCGCCAGGGAGAAGATCAGCACGGTCTTGTCCCGCAACCGGCGGCGCAGGTCCACCGCCACCATGGTCAGCAGCGCGCGCACGCCCTAGTCCCGCAGCTCTTTGCCGGTCAGGTGCAGGAACACCTGCTCCAGGTCCGGGCGGATGATCTCCACGTCGGCCAGCTCGAGCCCGGCGGACGCGGCGGTGACCACGGCCGCCAGGTGCGCCGGCGCCTCAGCCACCCAGCACACCAGCCCCTCGCCCACCGGGTCCACCCGCTGCACCCCGTCCACCTGCTCGATCGCGCGGGCAGCAGCGGCCAGGTCGCCGGTCCCGGCGAGCCGCACCTGGTCCAGCTCACCGACCAGCCGGATCAGCTCGGCGGAGGTCCCTTCGGCCTGGATGGTCCCGGAGTCGATGATGCCGATCCGGTCGCAGAGACGCTGCGCCTCCTCCATGTAGTGCGTGGTGTAGAGCACCGCCATCCCCTCACCGGAGAGCGCCTCGACCGAGGCGAGGATGGCGTTGCGGGACTGCGGGTCTACCCCCACGGTCGGCTCGTCGAGCACCAGCAGGGCAGGCCGGTGCAGCAGCCCGGCGGCGATGTTCAACCGGCGCTTCATCCCGCCGGAGTACTCCTTGACCGGATCCTTAGCACGGTCGGCGAGCCCGACCACATCGAGCACCTCGTCCACCCGGGTGCGCAGCTCGGTGCCGCGCAGGTTCTGCAACGCACCGAAGTAGCGAAGGTTCTCCCGCCCCTTCAGGTCCGGGTAGAGCGCCAGGTCCTGCGGCACCAGCCCGAGCCGGGAGCGGATCTTCACGTGCTGCGGCCCGACCGGCTCGCCGCACAGGTGCACCGTGCCGGAGTCGGGGGCGAGCAGCCCGGCGATCATCGAGATGGTGGTGGTCTTCCCGGCACCGTTCGGCCCGAGCAGACCGTAGGTCTCCCCTGGGGCGATCCGAAGCGACACCCCCGCGACCGCCTGGAGGTCCCCGAACGCACGCGTGACGTCCTGCACCCGGAGCACATCGGTGCCCGCTGTCGCCTGCGTCATCGTCTACCCGTCCGTGCCCGCCGGTGGTTCCCCCGCTCGGGCATCCTACCCAGGACCGTGCCGCGTAGGCTCGAGGCGTGTCGCACTCTGCCCGCTCCGACCTGGTCGCCCTCGCCGAGCGAGCCCGCAACGGCATGTACGAGGAGCTGGCCGGCCCACACTCCTACGATCCTGCCGCCGCCACCGGCTTTCGGCACGCTGCCGTGCTCGCCCTGTTCACGCCGACGGCGCCACCCACCTCGGCAGGGACGCCGCACCCGGGCGAGCCGCATCCCGGAGCGGAGGGCGACGGCGCAGCCCGGCCGGCAGACCAGCCCTCACCTGCCCCAACACCTCCGCAGCCGGACGGCGCAGCCCGGCCGGCAGACCAGCCCTCACCTGCCCCAACACCTCCGCAGGCGGACGCCGCAGCCCGGCCGGCAGACCAGCCCTCACCTGCCCCAACACCTCCGCAGGCGGACGCCGCTGCGCGGCGCACCGACCTGTTCCTGGTGCAGCGTTCCCCGCTGCTGCGCCAGCACCCGGGCCAGATCGCCCTGCCGGGAGGGTCGATCGAGAGCGATGACGCCGGTCCGGTGGCCGCGGCGCTCCGGGAGACCCAGGAGGAGACCGGCATCCCGGCCGACCAGGTGGAGGTGCTCGGCACGCTGCCACCGGTGCTGGTGCCGATCAGCCGGTTCGTGGTCACCCCGGTCCTCGCCTGGGCGCCGGCGCCCTCTCCGGCACCGGCGCTGGACACCGTCGAGGTGCTGCACACACTCCGGGCAGGTGTGGACGACCTCCTCGACCCGGCCGGCCGGGCGACGGTGTGGATGGCCGGGCACGGCTCCAGCGGTTTCCGACTGCCGACCGGGTGGGTGTGGGGCTTCACCGGGAACCTGCTGGACCACCTGTTCACCCAGCTGGGCTGGACCCGCGAGTGGGACGCCTCGGTCCGGCACGCGATGAGCTGGGACGAGGCGCGCGGCGCCCAGCTGCTCGGCCACGTGCCCTCCCCGGAGTGAGCCGAGTCCGGCCTCGGGCCAGTGGGCAGCCACCGGGCTCGCCCACCCGCCCGCACGCTCAGCCGCCCGCGTGCTCAGCCGCCCGCACGCCCAGCGACCCGCGCTCTCAGCCACCCGCGCGCTCAGCCACCCGCGTGCTCAGCCACCGAGCTCAGCCACCGGACGCGGTCAACGCCCCCGCCCGATCAGCTCCTCCACCCGGCGATGGGCGATCTGCCGGACACGTTCGGGATCGGTGCGCCCGTCCTCGGCGACGATGCTCATCGCCAGTCCATCGAGCAGGGCGAGCAGCTCGATGGCGTCCTGCTCGGCAGTGTCGGCGGGTCCGCCGGCGGCGGGGAGCAGCAGCTGCAGCCCGGCCCGCATCCTGCCCCACAGATCGGCGTAGGCGCGGGCGGCATCCGCATCCACCGGCGCGCGCGCCGCCAGCGCCAGCCAGATCCGGGCCACCACGTTGTCCGGTCTGCGTGGCAGCAGGCGGTCCACCAACGCGTGCAGGCGCTCCGCGGGGTCGCTGATCTGCTCCAGGTCGCCGTACCGCTCCGCTGCACCGGCAGCGATCGACGCCATCGCGGCCGTGAGCATCTCCGCCTTGGTGGGGAAGTGGTGCTGGACGGCACCCACTGACACGCCGGCCCGCGCTGCCACCACGCGCACGCTCAACCCTTCGAAGCCGGACTCTGCGACCAGCGCGATCACGGCGGTCACCACCCTCTCGCGCGCACTCGTGCTCATCGGTCCCTGCTCCAGCGGTGGTCGGCGTACACCCGCCATGCTGCCATCCCCAGCGAGCGCGCGAGCTCGGTGGGCTCGGGCCGACTGTCCTGGCCACCGCCGCCCGCGCCGCCGCCCGGGTCGCGGTGCGCGACGGCCGCCACGGCCAGCAGCAGCACCGCCACACCCACCAGGGCCGCCTGCACGGCCTCGAGCAGCAGCTCGAGCAGCATCGTCACGCCCTCGTGCCCGGGAACCTCCGGCTCGACACCGCCGAGCACCAGGCCGAGGACGGCCAGCAGCACGCCACCGACCACCCAGCCCAGCGGCCGGCGCCGGCGCGCCCGGTCCACCAGCGCGGCCACCACGAGGGTGGCCACTGCAGCGAGCAGAAGGCCGAGCCGCACCATGCCCCAGGTGCCGAGCAGCGCCACGGACTCAGCCAGCCCACCGCCGGCCGTCAGGGCGCCGGCGATGCTCGCCCGGGTCGCGACCAGCCCGGCGGCGGAGCCGAGCAGGCCCAGCAGACCGCCGGCCAGGCCCCAGGCGAAAGCGGGTCGCGACCGGTCCCGGTAGTGCACCAGCAGTGCCAGAGCGGCGACCGGTGCCAGCAGACCGAGCACCTCGATGATGTGCAGCATGCGCATATCCAATACGATCGACTTGGGTAACAAGTACGATCGTATGGTTTCGGTATGGAGGACGCAACTTCTCTCCGCAACCCCTACGACGGCGGAGCGCACCCGGGCACGGCGAGCTCCGCCGTCGTAGGGCCCGGGCGGGCCGCGCCGGCAACCGGAACGACGCAACGACCAGTGCCCCACGGCGCGCGGCTACAGTGCGGCCCTGGTGCGGCGCTGATATGGCGCTGGTACGGCCCTGGTACGGCACCAGGTGCGGCAATGATCAGCCCGAGCCGGCGCGCCGCACCACCTCGTCGAAGACGGCCTCCAGGTGCGCGTCGCTGCCCTGGCGCACCGGGTCGGCCAGGTACCACTCGACGCTCGCACCCAGCGCCTGCTCCAGCGTGACAGTCGGCGCGAACTCCGGCACCAGGCTGCGGATCTTGCTGTTGTCCAGCACGAACGAGTGCGCCTTGTCCCCCAGCAGCGACTCGCCCATCCGGGCGTCGACCTCGGCGATCGCTTCCGCGGGAGCGTGCACCAGGTGCGCCTCGACGCCGAGCAGGCGCGCGAGCATCCGGTAGATCTCGTTCCAGGTGGGCGCCAGGTCGGAGGTGATGTGGAACGCCTCGCCGATGGCCTCGGCCCGGCCGAGCAGCCCGACGAACCCGATCGCGAAGTCCGCGGCCCGGGTGATGGTCCACCGGGTGGTGCCGTCGCCGACGACCACCACCGGGGCTCCACGACGGAGCCGTTCCACGTCGGTCCAGCCGCCCGGGGTGGGTACCCGCGTGTGGTCGAAGGTGTGCGAGGGCCGCACCACGGTCACCGGGAAGCCCTGGTCGGCGTGCGCGGCCAGGAGCAGCTCCTCGCTGGCGGCCTTGTCCCGGGAGTACTGCCAGTACGGGTTGTCCAGCGGGGTCTCCTCGGTGACCGGCAGCCGCGCCGGTGGGGTCTGGTAGGCCGAGGCCGAGGAGATGTACAGGTACTGGTTGGTGCGACCGGTGAACAGGTCCACGGCGGTGGCGGCGTGCTCCGGGGTGAAGCCGATGAAGTCGGCCACCGCATCGAACCGGGTAGCACCGAGCGCCGCGCGCACGGCGGCCGGGTCGCGGGCGTCGGCATGGAGCGTGCGCACCTGCTCCGGCAGCGTCCGCAGGGTCGAGGCACCGCGGTTCAGCACGGTGACGTCCCAGCCCTGCTCCAGGGCCACCGGTACGCACGCCGCACTGATCTGACCGGTACCGCCGACGAACAGCACACGGGGCATGGCCTGGCTCCTCTCCTCCCGGCCAACCTACCGGCTCGGCGTTGCCCGCCGCTCGGCGCTGCGGGCGGCTCAGCGTTGCCCGCCGCTCAGCGCTGCCCGCCGCTCGGCGCTGCCGGGGCATGCGCAGTGCTGCCCGGTGGGTCAGTGCTCCCCGGTGGGCAGGTGACCGAACCGGTGCAGCGTGCGCGAGATCGCCTGCTCGCGCAGCACGCAGAGCAGCTCCCGGCGCCCGGAGGCGAGCACCTCACCGGTGAGCGGGGTGACGTCGGCGCGCTCGTCGGCGGCCGCCTCCCACAGCCCGGGCACCTCCCCGACCACACGCAGCCGGCCGGTCACGTCCCCGGCGGCCACCCGATCGCAGAACGCCTCGTCGGTCTCGGTGCCCCAGCCCAGGGCGGCCACCTCCGCGCCGAGCAGCGCCTCGGCCGCGGTGGTCACCTCCGGGTGCAGGCTCACCTCGACCGGCACCCCGGCGCACGCGGCGGCGAGCACCATCCGGCCCACCTCCACCGGCAGGGCGTCCGCACCGGCCCGCACGGCCAGCAGCGGCGCCGGCCGGTACCGGAAGATGTTCGCCTCGGCGTGCAGCCCGGTGAGGTCCTGCTCCTCGCGGAACACCTCGTCCCGGGCCCAGGCGTCGCTGGCCACCGCGGCCCGCAGCCACTCGGCCTGCGCTGGGTCGGCGGCCAGGTGCACGTAGGTGTCCAGCAGCTCGGCCACCCGGGAGCCGAGCACCCCCTGCCCGCGGGGTCGTTCCCGGGTGGTCCAGGTGCCGAGCTGGGCCACGTAGTTCGGGCCGCCGGCCTTCGCGCCCGGGCCCACCGAGGAGCGCTTCCACCCGCCGAAGGACTGCCGCTGCACGATCGCCCCGGTGATGTGCCGGTTCACGTAGGCGTTGCCGACCTCCACGTGCGCCAGCCAGTGCCGGATCTCGCCCTCGTCCAGGCTGTGCAGGCCGCCGGTGAGGCCATAGGCGGTGGCGTTCTGCCACTCGATCGCCTGCTCCAGGTTCTCGGCGGCCATGATCCCGAGCACCGGGCCGAAGTACTCGGTGAGGTGGAACGGGGAGCCGGGCCAGACGCCCTCCTTCATCCCCGGCGACCAGAGCCTGCCGGTCTCGTCCAGCGGGCGCGGCTGCACCAGCCAGGTCTCCCCCGGCTCCAGGCGGGTCAGCGCGGTGTGCAGCTTGCCCTGCGGCGGCTCGATCACCGGCCCCATGGTGACGGCCAGGTCGGTGGGCCAGCCGACCCGCAGCGAGCTGACCGCGTCGATGAGCTGGCGGCGGAACCGCTCCGAGGTGGCCACCGAGCCGACCAGGATGAGCAGCGAGGCGGCCGAGCACTTCTGCCCGGCGTGGCCGAAGGCGCTGCGCACCGCATCCGCCACCGCCAGGTCGTAGTCGGCGCTCGGGGTGACGATCAGGGCGTTCTTCCCCGACGTCTCGGCAAGCACCCCCGGCCCACCGGGGTGCTCGGTGCGCCAGCAGGTGAACATCCGGGACGTCTCGTAGGCCCCGGTGAGGATCACCCGGTCCACGTCCGGGTGGGCGACCAGCCGCTGCCCTGCGCCCTGCTCCTCGGCGCGCACGATCTGCAGGGTCTCGGTGGGCACGCCGTGGGCGGCCATCGCGGCATGGATGGCGTCCACGGCCACCTCCGAGCAGCCGGGCACCGGCGGGGCGGGCTTGATCACCACCGCGGCCCCGGCAGCCAGGGCGGCGAGCATCCCGCCGGTCGGGATCGCCACCGGGAAGTTCCACGGCGGGGTGACCAGCACCACCGACGCCGGGGTGAAGGTGAGCCCCTCGGCGTCCTCGATCTGGGCCAGCTCCTCGGCGCGGTCGGCGTAGTACCGGGCGAAGTCGATCGCCTCGGAGACCTCCGGGTCGGCTTCCGCGACCGTCTTGCCGCCCTCGTGGCTCATCGCGGTGACCAGCTCGCCGCGGCGGGCCTCGAGCTCGTCGGAGACGGTGCGCAGCACGGCGGCGCGCTCGGTCGCCGGGCGGGCCGCCCAGGCAGTGGCGGCCTGCTGGGCGGTGGCCACCACCCGGTCGACGTCCTCGGCACCGGCCAGCAGCGGGGAGGTCAGCTCGCGCGCCGGGGCGTCCACCCACCGCCGCGCGGCTGCGCGCACGGCGGGCAGCGCCGGGTCGGAGTCGGTGGTGTTCTCGAACGTCGGCGGGGTGGCCGGGCGGTCGGCCGAGCGGCGCGGCTCGGCGCTGAGGGTGGCGGCCGCGGCCACGCTGGCCCGGAACCGGGCCTCCTGCTCGACCATCGGCGAGCTGCCCACGTCGTCGCCGGCGTGCGGGGCGAACATGGCGTGCACGAAGTTCTCCGGGGCGGCGTTCTCCTCCAGCCGGCGCACCAGGTAGGAGACGGCCACGTCGAAGTCCTTCGGCGCCACCACCGGGGTGTACAGGATGAGCGGGCCGTGGGTGTCCACGTCGGCGGCCACCGCCCGGGCCTGCGCCGGCGCCATACCCTGCAGCATCTCCACGTCCATCGCCCGGTTCACCCCGCGGGCGGTGGCCAGCTGGTGGGCCAGCGCCAGGTCGAACAGGTTGTGCGAGGCCACGCCGGTGCGCACCGCGGGGGCCACCTCCGGGCGGAGCAGCAGGTCCAGCATCCGCACGTAGTTGGCGTCCACGTCCTCCTTGGTGGGATAGGGCGCCTGCGCCCAGCCGTGGATCTCCGCCTCCACCTTCTCCATCGCCAGGTTGGCGCCCTTGACCAGCCGGATCTTGATCGGCGCCCCACCGCCGGCCACGCGCCGCTGGGCGAAGGCGGTCAGCCGCTGCAGCGCGGCCACCGAGTCCGGCAGGTAGGCCTGCAGCACGATGCCCATCTCCAGGTGGGCGAACTCCGGCTCGGAGCAGATCGCCTCGAACACCGCCACGGTCAGGTCGAGGTCCTTGTACTCCTCCATGTCCAGGTTCACGAACGCGGCCGGGCGCTTCGCCGCGGCGGTGCGGTACAGCGGGCGGAGCCGGTCCAGCACCCGCGCCACGTTCGCCTCCACATCCCAGTGGGAGAGCTGGGAGACCAGGGAGGAGACCTTGATGGAGACGTAGTCCACGTCCGCGCGGTCCAGCAGCGCGCGGGTGCGTTCGGTGCGGGCGGCGGCCTCGCTCTCACCGAGCACCGCCTCGCCGAGCAGGTTGATGTTCAGCCGGCGCCCGTCGGCCTTGGCGTGCGCCAGGTGGGTGGCCAGGGCCGGATCCTCGGCGTCGACCACCAGGTGCCCGACCAGCTGCCGCAGCCGCGCCCGGGCCAGCGGCACCACCACCGAGGGCGCCAGCTTCGAGACCGCGGCCCCCAAGCCGAGCAGGGCGCGGTCGACCGGGGAGAGGAACCCGCCGGCGGCGGAGGCGGACAGCCGGGCCAGCTCACGGGCGGCCACCTGCAGGTCCTCCGGCCGGGCCACCCGGTCCACGAACCGCACCGCCAGGTCGAGGCCCTGCGGGTCGGCCACCAGCGCGGCCAGCCGCCGGGAGGTGCGGGACTCGGCACCGGTGGTGGACTGTGCGGTCGTCTGGGCCCACCGGTGCGCCAGCTGGACGGCGGGCTCGACGACAGAGTCGATCGTCGCAGAAGTCATGCCTCCATCTTGCTCCGACCTCCTGCCCCGCGTCTTGTCGGATCGCCGCGGCCGCACCCGCGCAGACGGCCCAAACCCTCCGCCACCAGTAGCATCGGCCCTCGAGATGTGCACTCCCGCCGACCGGGCCCGCCGGGCGCTGAACCCCGCGATGACCGAGCTGTTCGCCGCGCTGACCACCACGATGTTCTGCGCCAAGGACGTCACCGGTGCCTACGTGGCGGTCAACGACGTATTCGTGGCGCGCACCAACGAACGCAGCCGGGCCGCCGTGCTCGGGCGCACCGCCCGGGAGCTGTTCGTGGCCCCGCTGGCGTCGCGGTACGAGACGCAGGACGCGGCGGTGCTGACCGGCCGCACGCTGCGGCACGAGCTGGAGCTGATCCGCCGGCCCGGCGGCCGACCCGGCTGGTACCTGACCAGCAAGGTGCCGCTGCGCGAGGAGCAGCAGGTCGTCGGCGTGGTGAGCATCTCCGAGGACCTGCACGTGGCCACCGAGACCGCCGAGCCGTTGCAGTCCCTGGCCCGGGTGCAGGAGTGGATCGCCGCGCACCTGACCGAGACGATCCAGGTGGCCGACCTGGCGGCCGTGGCCGGCTGCTCCCGGCACGCCCTGGAGCGCCGCACCCGCCGGGTGTTCCACCTCTCCCCCGCCCAGCTGGTGCTGCGCGCCCGGATCGACCGGGCCGCCGAGCAGCTGACCACCACGACCATCCCGATCGCCCAGGTCGCGACCACCTGCGGGTTCTCCGACCAGGCCGCCTTCACCCGCACCTTCGCCCGGGTGACGGGCGAGACCCCAGCCCAGTTCCGCCGTCGGGCCCGGTGAGCAGCGCCCCGCACGCCGGCACGCGCAGCGCCCGGAGAACCCCGCACGCCAGCACGCTCAACGCCGAGCGCGCCCCACGCCCCGGCACGCTCAACGCCGGCGGTGGGCGGCCAGCCAGGCGTCCTCACCCCGGTAGTCGAACAGGTCGACCTCCCCGGTGGGGAGCTCGGTGAGCTCGGCGCGCCAGTCGCCGGCGGCCACCTGCTCCAGCCAGTCCAGGTACTCGGTGAGCGCCTCGGCATAGCGGCACACCGGGCGGTAGCCGAGCTCGCGGGCGGCGGCGGTCATGTCCAGCACCATCGGGTGCGGCACCGCCCACGGGTTCAGCCCGAGGTCGCCCCGAGGCGGGCCGGCCAGCGGGTGCACGGTCAGCACCGCACCGCGGTCCGCGGCCACGGCGGCGACGATCTCGGCCACGGTGGGCGCCTGCGGGTCGGCCGCGTTCAGCACCCGCGTGCCCGGGTGCGCCGCGGCCAGGCGGACCAGCTCGGCGATGGTGCGTGCCGCCGTCGTCTGGAACCGGGACGTGCCGCCGTGGGCGAGGACGACGTCCCGCCGGCCGTCCAGGATGCGCTTGAGCACGTACCACTCCCGCGGGTTGCGCGCGTACCGGCCGTGGATCGCCCCGGGCCGGAGCACGGTCACCGGCCGGCCGGTGGCGAGCCAGGCGTTCTCGTAGCGCACCTTCCCGCCGGCGTACCCCGGCGCGGACCCGGGCACCGTGGGCTGGGTCTCCAGGACCGGCACGGGAAAGCGCGGTGGGTCGTCGCTGCCGAGGCTGCGGCCGTGGTCGTCGGCGTACACCGCGGCGCTGGAGATCACGACGGCGGAGCCCACGTCGGCCGCACAGGTCGCCACCCGCTGGGCGTCCGTGGCGTCATAACCGATGCAGTCCACCAGCAGGTCGGCTCCCCCGCCGAGCGCTCGGGTCAGGTCGGCGACGTCGGTGTGGTCCCCGCGCACCTCCCGCACCCCGGCGTCGGCCAGGTCCGGGGCGAGCGGGCGGGTGCCGCGGTGCAGCACGCGCACGTGCCAGCCGTCCGCGGCGAGGGCGAGGGCGGTGGGCACGCCGATCTGTCCGTTGCCGCCGAGGACCAGAGCTGTAGGCATCTGCGCAGACTACGGCGGGGTACGGATGGGGAGAAGAGCCCGCTGCCCAGGGCAGAACGGCGGGTCCCGGCGCCCATACAGTGGTCGCCATGACCACGGCCGAGCAGATCGCCGCCTGCGAGCGCACCTTCCGACGCTACGGGCTGCCGCTGCTGGTGCACGGGCACACCGCCCGGCGGGACATCTTCGGCCGGGCCGCGCCGTTCCTGGTGGTGGTGCTGCTGCTGGAGGCGGTGGCCACCGTGCAGCTGTCCTGGCCGTGGTGGTTGAACCTGCTCGCCGTGCTCGGGGTGATGGTGGCCCTGGGCGCCTCCTACGGGGGGCTGAACCTGCTGCGCGGGCGGCGCTGGTCCACCCTGCCGCAGGACGTGGGCGGACCCGAGCTGGCGTTCTTCGTGCTCGCCCCGGCGGTGCTGCCGCTGCTGTTCGGCGGCCAGTGGGTCACCGCGGCGGTCAACGCCGTGGTGAACGTGCTCATCCTGCTGCTGGTGTGGGCGGTGGTCGGCTACGGGCTGGCGGCCACGCTGTGGTGGGGGATGAGCCGGGTGGGCAGCGAGCTGGGTGCCTCGCTGGTGCGGCTGATCCGGTTCCTGCCGCTGCTGCTGATCTTCTCCATCGCGCTGTTCTACAACGCCGAGGTGTGGCAGGTCTTCGACCACACCCCTGGGGTCTCCGACGTGGTCCTGGGCGTCTTCTTCGCCGCGCTGATCCTGCTCATCCTGTCCATGCGGCTGCGCAGCGAGACCCAGGAGCTGCTCGGCCGCGCCGAGGCGGAGCAGCCGGAGGGCACCCGGCTGCCACCGCTGACCCGCGCCCAGGAGCTGAACGTGACCGCGATGGTCGGCGCGAACCAGCTGCTGCAGGTGATCGTGGTCAGCGTGGGCGTGGGGGTGTTCTTCTTCGCCCTCGGGGTGCTGACCATCACGCCGGGCGTGCTGGCGGCCTGGGGCATCGACGGCGGCACCTGGGCGGTGGACCTGCAGCTGTGGGGCGAGACCCTGCAGATCAGCCAGACGCTGCTGCGGGTCTCGGTGGCGCTGGCCACGTTCACCGGGCTGTACTACGCGATCTCCGTGCTCACCGATGCCGTCTACCGGTCCGACTTCGTGGACGAGATGGTGGCCAAGATGGCCCACGTGACCGCGCACCGGGTGACCTACCACCGGCTGCTGGCCCTCGAGCCGGAGACCACCCAGCCCGCCTCCTGACCGCGTGGCTGCCGGCGTGCGAGGATCGGTCGATGCAGACCACCCCGGAACCAGCCCAGGGCCTCGACGTGGTGCAGGTGCAGCGCACCGGCACCCGCCGCTACGTGGCCACCAACTCCCGCGGCGCGCAGGTGCAGATCGGCGGGGCGGAGACCGAGGGGGTGTTCACCCCCGGTGAGCTGCTCGCGATCGCGCTCGGTGCGTGCCACGTGATGTCGGCGGACCTGCCGCTGGTTCGCCGGCTGGGCGAGGACTTCTCCGCGACCGCGGCGGTGCACCGCACCAAGCTGGCGGCGGAGAATCGGTACACCGCGGCGGACGTGGAGATGGTGCTCGGCCCGGAGGCCGCCGGCCGGCTGGCGGACCTGGAGCCGGTGGTCCGCCGCGCCGTCGAGCGTGGCTGCACCGTGGGACGTACCCTCGAGTCCGGGCTGGCCGACAGCCTGACGATCCGTGCCGAGGGGCGCGACGAGGAAGGGTGATCCGTGCCGCGCAAGCGATCCCGCATCGAGCAGCTCGTCGACGCTGCCGTGACCATCCCCAGCCAGCGCATCCGCAGCTACGTGGACTCGCTGCGCCGTGACCACCCGGAGGCTGACCCGGAGGAGATCATCGAGGTCCTCGCCAGCCGGTACCTGTGGGCGGTCTCCGGCTCCGGCGGCGCAGTCGGTGCCGCGGCCGCCTTCCCGGTGGTGGGCACGACGGCGGCCCTCGCCCTGACCGCCGGGCAGGTCGCCACGTTCGTGGCCGCCTCGAGCGTGCTCTGCCTGGCGGTGGCGGAGGTGCACGGTATCGCCACCGACGACGCCGCCCGCCGGCGCGCCCTGCTGCTGACCACCCTGCTCGGCGAGCGCGGGCCGCAGCTGCTCGAGCAGCAGCTCGGGCTGTCCTCGGCGACCTGGGCGAAGGTGCTGCTCACCCGGCTCCCGGTGGCCACGGTGAAGACGGTGAACCGCACGCTGCGGCACCGGATGGCCAAGGTGGTCGTCACCAAGGGCTCCACCGTGCTGGTCGGCCGGCTGCTGCCGTTCGGGATCGGGGCCGTGGTCGGGTTCGTCGGTTCCCGGGCGATGGGCAAGAACCTCGTGGCCGGGCTGCGGCGCGCGTTCGGCCCGCCCCCGGCCGCGTTCCCCCGAGCGATCGGCCAGGGCGCCGGGACCGCCCAGCTGGAGGGTGACCTGTTCTCCCAGGCCGGTGCACTCATCGAGGCACGCACCGAGGATCCGGAGGCACGCTGACCGGGCCGGTGCCGGACCCGGCCGGCGCGCTCGACCTAGACTGCGGGGTATGCCGGACACCCAGTACGAAGACCTGCTCGCCCATGTGCTCGCCCACGGCACGGCGAAGTCCGACCGGACCGGCACCGGCACCCGGTCGGTGTTCGGCCACCAGCTGCGCTACGACCTGAGCCGCGGGTTCCCGCTGATCACCACCAAGCGGGTGCACCTGAAGTCGATCGTGTACGAGCTGCTCTGGTTCCTGCGCGGGGACTCCAACGTCGGCTACCTGCACGAGCACGGCGTGTCCATCTGGGACGAGTGGGCCGACGCCGACGGCGAGCTCGGCCCGGTCTACGGGGTGCAGTGGCGGTCCTGGCCCACCCCGGACGGCGGGCACATCGACCAGCTCGCCGGGGTGCTGCGCCAGCTGCGGGAGCAGCCGGACTCCCGCCGGATCCTGGTCTCGGCGTGGAACGTGGCCGAGCTGGACAAGATGGCCCTGGCGCCCTGCCACGCGTTCTTCCAGTTCTACGTGGCCGACGGGCGGCTGTCCTGCCAGCTCTACCAACGCAGCGCGGACCTGTTCCTCGGCGTGCCGTTCAACATCGCCTCCTACGCCCTCCTCACCCACATGGTGGCCCAGCAGACCGACCTGGAGATGGGCGACTTCATCTGGACCGGCGGGGACTGCCACATCTACGACAACCACGTCGAGCAGGTGCGCACCCAGCTGGAGCGCGAGCCGTATGCGTTCCCCACCCTGGAGCTGCACCGGGCAGCGGACCTGTTCTCCTACGACTACCCCGACGTGCAGGTCCGCGGCTACAGCCACCACCCTGGCATCAAGGCACCGGTGGCCGTCTGAGATGCTGGGCATGATCTGGGCGCAGGCCCACGACCGGGTGATCGGCAAGGACAACGACCTGCCCTGGCACCTGCAGGAGGACCTCAAGCACTTCCGCACCACCACGGCCGGGGACGCGGTGGTGATGGGCCGCAAGCAGTGGGAGTCGCTGCCGCCGAAGGTGCGGCCGTTGCCGGGGCGGCGCAACGTGGTGCTCACTCGCAACCCCGACTACCAGGCGCCCGGCGCCCAGGTGGTCTCCTGCCTGGCCGAGGCGCTGGAGCTGGTGGCCGGCGAGGACGCGTGGATCTGCGGCGGCGGCCAGGTGTACCAGGAGGCGATGCCGCATGCGGACACCCTCGTGGTCACCGAGATCGACCTGGCGGTGGACGGGGACACCTACGCCCCTGAGATCACCGCGGACTGGGCGGTGAGCGAGGCCACCGGCTGGCGGGTGGCCGAGAACGGGCTGCGGTACCGGGTCCTCACCTACCGGAGGCGGTAGCGACAGTGCCCGACCACCGTCCGTCGACGCCGCCGGAGCAGCACGCCACCGACCCGGCCCCGCCGCGCCGGGACCGGCTGCAGGCGATCACGCAGATCGCGGCCGTGGGTTTCGTCGCCCTGCTGGTGGTGCTCGCCGCCACCGCGATCGGCCCGTGGGAGCTGGACCCGCCGTTCCGGCTGGAGGCGCCGCAGACCACCGAACCTCCACCGCCGGAGAGCACCGGCACCCCGACCGCCACCCCGAGTCCACGCGAGCCGATGGAGTGGCAGGACCTGCCCACCCCGGACCTGACCTGGCTGGCGGTGGTGATCAGCGTGATCGGGGCGGCGGTGCTGCTGCTCGTGCTGCTCCGGCTGCTCGCCTACCTGCGCCGGCCCCGGCAGGTCGAGCCACCCGAACCGGGCACCACCGCCGACTACGGGGACGTGGAGCCCGAACCGGACCTGCCGGTGCTGCGCGAGGGGGTGCGCTCCGCCGTCGAACAGCTGCGCGCGGTCGGGCCGCCGCGCGATGCCATCGTGGCGGCGTGGTTGGCGATGGAGGACGCCGCGAGCCGCTCCGGGGTGCCCCGGCACCCGGCGCAGACGCCCACCGAGCACGCGGCCGCCGTGCTGGAGCGCACCGGTGCCGACCAGCGGGCCACCGAGCACCTGCTGCACCTGTACCACCGGGCCCGGTTCTCCACCGAGGAGCCCGAGCCCGGCGACGTGGACGCCGCGGCTGCCGCGCTGGAGCAGCTGGCCGCATCCTGGCCCGAGCTCGCCCACCCGAGCCGACCGCCGGAGGCGGAGGACCGATGAGCCACCCGCCCGAGTTCCGGCAGGCCCGGACGTCGGCCTTCATGCGCCGCTGGTCCCCGCTGGCGGCGGCGATCGCCGCACCCGCGCTCGCCCTGCTCATCGGTACCGACCTGCCGCACGCCCTGCTCATCGGCGGCACCCTGGCGGTGGCGACCTTGGTGCTGCGCGCTCCCCAGCTCGGTTCCCGGGCCACCTGGCCGGTGCTGCCCTACGGCCGCCGCGACGGCGCCCGCCGGGACGTCTCCAGCCTGACCTGGACGATGATCGACCGGGGCGGTGCCATCTCCAGCAGCGGGGAGAGACGGTTGCGCAGCGTGCTCACCGACGCCCTGGAGCTGCGCGGGGTGGACCTGACCACCGCCGCCGGTCGCGAGCAGGCCACGGACCTGGTCGGTGCGGGTGTGACCCGGTGGCTCACCGATCCGCACAGCCCTGCCCCCGACCCGCGCGCGGTGCGACGAATCCTCCCCCGCGTGCTCGAGACCACCCCACCCACCCGGACGAAAGGCACCCTGTGACAGACTCCTCCCCCGCCCCGCTGCCCGCCCCCGAGGTCGCTCGCCTGGGCGAGCAGGTGCTGACCGAGGTGAGCTCCGTCGTCGTGGGCATGAGCGAGCCGCTGCGGACGGCGCTGGCCGCGATCTGCGCCAGCGGGCACGTGCTCTTCGAGGACGTGCCCGGGCTGGGCAAGACGCTCGCGGCCCGCTGCCTGTCCGGCGCGCTCGGGCTGGAGTTCCGGCGGCTGCAGTGCACCCCGGACCTGCTGCCGGCGGACATCACCGGTTCGTTCGTCTACGACCCGACCGCCTCGGAGTTCACCTTCCGCCCCGGGCCGGTGTTCGCCGGGCTGTTCCTCGCCGACGAGATCAACCGCACCCCGCCGAAGACGCAGTCGGCGCTGCTGGAGGCGATGGCCGAGCGGCAGGTGACCGTGGAGGGCACCAGCTACGCCCTGCCCCGGCCGTTCCACGTGCTGGCCACCTCCAACCCGGTCGAGTACGAGGGCACCTACCCGCTGCCGGAGGCCCAGCTGGACCGGTTCATGGTCCGCCTCTCCGTGGGCTACCCGGACACCGAGGGGGAGACCGACGTGCTGCTGCGCCGGATCGCCCGCCGGAAGGAGGAGGCCACCGTCGCCCAGGTCACCGACGCCGCCACGCTGCGGGCGATGCAGGCCGGGGTGGAGGCGGTGGACGCGGACGTGGACGTGGCCCGCTACTGCGTGGACCTCGCGGTGGCCACCCGCGCGCACCCGGCGGTGGAGGTGGGCGCCTCCCCGCGCGGGTCGCAGGCGCTGCTGCTGGTGGCGCGCGCCCGGGCGGTGCTGGACGGGCGCGAGTTCGTCACCCCTGAGGACGTGAAGGCGATCGCCGTACCCGCCCTGGCGCACCGGCTGGTGCTCACCCCGGCGGCGTGGGCGCAGGGCACCACCCCGGAGGCCGTGGTGGCCCAGCTGCTGGACGAGGTGCCCGGCCCGGCGACCACCGCGAGCGCAGGCGCCCGGCAGCGGTGAGCTCGCCGCGCTGGTACATCGGCCTGGAGTCGCTGACTCTGGCCGTGATCGGCGTGCTCGCGCTCGGCATCGGGGCGCTGGTCTCCCGGCCGGACGTGGCGCTGGTCGGGGCGGTCTTCGTGCTCTCCTTCGCCTGGGGCTGGATCACCCGCCCGACGGCGCAGCC
>CAZMDO010000032.1:0-17246 GCA_964564445.1 uncultured Ruaniaceae bacterium
CGCTGTGGAACTGGCTGAACAACTCGTTGTCGTTGAGCGCGATCAGCCACGGCACTGCCTCATCGGTCAGAAGTGCACGAAGGGGGAAGTATCCGGCCGCGCGTTCCTTCTCGGGGCTGGACACGTCGAGCACGATGTCGCGCCCGAAGTTCTCCCTGACGATCCCGTCCTCCGGCACCGAGATGACGGCGTCGTCGAGACGGTCCTCTCCTTCGAGTGCGAGCCGCATGTCCACGTAGTAGCGACGCTGGATCAGTTTGTCGCGGCTGTCCTTGGTGGCGACGATCCCGTCACCGCTGAGCGCTTGCGTGAGAGAGGTCAGGCGCTGCTGGCCGTCGAGCAGGAGGTACTCAGGCTCGACGTCGGCGGGGACCTCGGCTCCCTCGATCGCCTTGGGTTTGAAGCGCACCTGATCGTTGCCTGTTCTGAGGAGCATGACGACGCCGAGTGGATGGCCGCGCAGGATGGTCACCAACAGCTGGCGGATCCGGTCGTCGTCCCACTTGTATCCCCGTTGAAAGTCAGGCAGCTGGATCTTCCCGGAACGAGTCCACTTCAGGTAGTCGCGCAGTTCGTAGAGCGGAGTCTGGAATCCCATGTGTGTTCCCCCTGGATCAGAGGTCGGTGAGGTCCATGGCGGACTGGGCGTAGGCGGGGCCTGCGGTGCGGGCGGCATCGAGGATGTCGCCCCAGGAGGTGACCAGGGTGTTGAACGCGAGGGCGTCGGCGGTGCGGCCGTGCTGCTCGGCGATGCGGTAGAGCAGGTAGGCGAGTTCCTTCACCTGGTCGTCTTCGATGGCGCCGTCCGGGCGGTTACGGGCGGCGGCGAGGAAGGCTCCGGCGGCGGGAATACCTTCGGTGCTGAGCAGCCGGATCAGGTGGTGGGCTGCTTCCCACGCGCCGGTGTGGTCGTCCGCAGCGACGTCGTAATCGGCGGGGAAGTCCTCCGGTTTGAGGAGGGTGACCCTGCCAGCGCGGCTGGTGAGGATGCCGCCGCGGTCGAGGGTGGCGACGGCAGTGTTCCGGGAGCGAGCCAGGCTGTCGGCGTCGCCGAACTGTCCGGTGGCGTAACCGTGAGCGCGGTACCAGGCGATGGCGAACCGGGTGGCGGCGTCGTAGTCGCCCTCTTGCTCGTTCTGCACCTGGTCGAGGATCTCGTTGATGCGTGCAAGGGCAGAACGGACAGTCATGGGTGAGCCGTCCGGCTCATGGACCGCGGAGTAACGGGAGAAGACCGCCATCCCAGGGCCGATCGCCGCCTGCGCGAGGTCGACGGCGGCGATCCGGCCGTGCTGCAGCTCGCGGAGCGCCTGGGGCAACTCGTCCTGAAGGGCGCTGATGAAGCCTCGACGGTCAGTGGCGGGGGCATCCTCCGGCCGCGGACGAAGCGCGAGGACAATGGAGGAAGCGAGGGCGTTCGATCCCACGTCTCTCATCCGCCCCGATCGCTCACTGCGCATCGGCCACGTAGCCGTGATCGCCCATCCGGAGCGGATCATCCCGTCGAGCAGCGTCTCCCAGCCCGACGAGGACGTGCCGTCGTCACTGGTGTCCGACTGCTTGAACGCGTAGTAGACGGTGATCGGGTAGTCGGGGAGCGCCGACTCCCGTGCTCCGGCAAACACACTCCGGAATCCATCCTCGAAGAACGACTTCGCACCGTCCTTGCCATTGTGGCGGTACGGTTCGGCGATCAGTTCCTCGACCTTAGGTACCAGCAGTGTACGAAAGAGGTCCGGGTGGGTGGGCTTGAGCATCCGGCGCTGCCAGACATAGAAGAAGTCGGACAGGTCGGCATACGGGACGTTGTCGTAGTACGGCGGATCCGTAGAGATGAGTGCGTTCGCGAGAGAGCGCGTAGAGGCGTCAGCCTGGACGGCATGGGACGCTCCCGACGGGAGGCTAGCGACCACACCAGCGATGGTCTTGATCGCGACGTGCGGATCCCCCGCCGCATCAGCGAAAGGCGACACCTCCACGTAGTCCCAAGCCATGGGAATCGCCTGGCGGGCAAACAGGTTGCGAGTCTGGTCGCGTGCACTCGACCAAGTAGCCAGCGAGTTCTGCAGGTCTGCCGTCCTACTGACTCCGAGCGCGAGGTAGGTCGCTACCGCGTCACCATAGGCTTCGGCGCCAGTGTCGCCGTCGGTGAGGCGTTCCCCACGTCTCATCCCCGCGGCGACGGCGTCGGCAACCACGCGCTCGCGAGCCTTGGTGACAAGGCCGCTGAAGGTGGTGAGCGCGATGAGTTGCCGATTGGTGAAGAGGCTGGCCCACGTCGTCATGCCGTAATTCGGAGCCGTAACGGCGCGAGGATTTCGTGGCAAGTCGCCATCCGGCACATCTAGCGGCCGATCGACCTCGGCAACCCCAACGTGCTCGGCATCCGGTTCCAGGTAGACCCGCCGCCGGTGCCCTTCGGCAACGGTGGCCATGAGCTGGGCGCCCATCCGGCCCGCCTTCCCTTCCTCGCGGATGTACTTCAACGAGACGCCGGTACCGCACGCGACGCACTCAGCGCCCTGGCGCCCGACAGTGCCATCGGTCGCCGGACCGCTCGGGTCGTGCGCGATCCGAAAGGCGACCCGTCGCCCGCTCGGGTGGTCCGGGTCGCCGACGACCTCGGGGACGACGTAGGCCTCCTTGCCCTTCTTCTTCCCCAACCACCACGACCGCACCAGCGGCATCTCGACCCGGCAGGCAGGGTTCGGGCACGTGACAGTCCTCGCCCAGATCCAGGCGATGACAGTGGCCGGCTTCCCGTCGACCACCGCCTTCGGATAGAGGTGACCGATGCGGCGCTCCGCCTCCTCGCGCATCCACTCGCCGTAGGCGCGGACGTCGGCGGCGAGGCCCTCGGCACCGCGCCAGGTGCGAATCTCGGAATCGGCCAACCCCGGCGCAACCGGCTCCTGGTCACGGAACCGGGGCGGGATCTCGATCAGCGCCTTGTTGATGAGGACCGCGACCGGGTTCAGGTCCGAGGCGTGCGCCTCGAGCCCGAGCCGCTGCGCCTCCAGCGGGATGGTGCCGCCCCCGGCGAACGGGTCGAGGATCGGCGGCGGGTTCCCACCGGTGGAGGCCATGATCTCGGCGCGCGCCTCGGCGAGCAGCTTCTCGTCGCGGACGTTTTCCCAGACGACGAGGCGCTCGATGATGTCGTGCAGCCGGTTCCGCTCCACCTGCTGCTCCTCCGGCGTCGGGAACCGGTCCGGGTGCGCAGAGGGGTCGTCGACGAGCTGGGCGAAGAGCACGGCTCGCGCCGCCGCGAGCGGACGCCGTGCCCACCAGAGGTGCAACGTGGATGGGTGCCCGTGCCGGATCGACTTCTCGCGTGCCGACTCTGCGTTGATCACCTCCAGCGGTAGTGCGACCTCGATCAGCTTCCGCTTGGGCTCCACCCGTCCTTCTCCTTCATCACCCAATGCATTGGGCTTCAGTGGGCACACGAAGACCGCCAGCCAGTCGCACGACCACCTCAGCATGCCCACTGTATTGGGCACACGTGCACTCTGGCAGGAGATACCGACATCCGGTTGCGACAGCCGTCGCCAGATGCCCAATACAGAGTGCGGTCACCCTGGAGAGCCGCCCGTACTATACGGCCATGAAGGCGGGAATCGGGGTGACAGATGCCGCCTGGGCCGCCTACCTCCGCGACCGGCCGCACCTCACGGAGGCGAACTTCTGGGTACCGAAGCCGCGGGCCACCTGGCGGGTGGCCGACTCGGGTTCGGTGTTCCTGTTCAAGACCCACTGGCCGGCCAACCAGCTCGTCGGCGGCGGCTTCGTGAGCGGATACGCGCGGTTGCGCGTGAGCGAGGCGTGGGAGCTCTTCGGAGAGGGGAATGGCGTAGGCAGCCAGCGGGATCTCCTGCGCGCGATCACCGCCTACCGGAAGGACCAGGAGCCGGACCCGCTGATCGGCTGCCTGTTGCTGCGCGACCTGTTCTTCGCGCGCGAGGGCGGCGAGCTCGACGGTCCGGCGGACTTCGCCAAGAACATCGTGCAGTGGAAGTCCTACGACGCGGAGGGGAGCGTCATCGAGGATGCGATGGTCGCTCTGCTGGCACGCTCACTCCCCCGGGGCGTGGACTCCCCCACCTACGGCGACCCGAGGCTGATGGTGCCGCGGGTCGGGCAGATCGCGTTCCGCGGCCTCGTGCTGGATGCCTACCAGCGCCGGTGCGCGATCACCGGCGATCGCATCCGCCCGGTGCTGCAAGCGGCACACATCCGCCCGATCTCGCGCGAGGGCAAGCACCGGGTGAGCAACGGACTCCTGCTCCGCTCGGACGTGCACACGCTGTTCGACGAGGGGTACCTCGGCATCGACGAGAAGTACCGGCTGCACGTGAGCCCACGTCTGCGAACGGAGTTCGGGAACGGGACCGAGTTCTACGCCCGTGCCGGGGAACAGATCACGGTGCCGGCGAGGCGGGCGGACCGGCCTGCGTCGGATGCGGTGACGTGGCACATGGACGAGGTCTTCCTGCGGTAGCGACGCTCCACGCCAGGTCGGCTGTGGATATCGTCACGACCTTCCGCCCACTGTCTGCCAGACTGGCGCTGTGATCGCATCCGTGTCCTTGCTCGACCGGGAGATGTACACCGAGGCCGAGGCTGCCCGGCTCCTCCGGGTACCGCCGAGCACCCTGCACTACTGGCTGGAGGGCGGCACACGGCGCGGTACGACCTACCTCCCGGTCCTGCGGCCGGAACCTACCGACACCCGAACGGTGACCTGGGCCGAGTTCGTGGAGGCCGGCTTCCTGCGCCAGTACCGCCGCGACCTCCACGTCCCGATGCCAGAGCTCCGCCAGTTCATCGCCATCCTGCGCGACGAGCTCGGCGTTCCGTCCCCGCTCGCCACCCTCCGGCCCTGGTCGGTCGAGAAGAAGCTGGTGATCGAGGCACAAGACCGGTCCGGTCTGCCTGACGATCTTTGGGTCTATGCCCCTGTCGGTGGTCAGCAGGTTCTGCTGCCGCCAGGGCAGAAGTTTCTCGACCGTGTCGACTGGGAGAACGACGTCGCCGCTCGATGGCGACCGGATCCGGAGTCAGGCTCGCCCGTGGTCATCGACCCGGACCGCCGATTTGGGCGGCCGTCGGTGCGTGGCATCAGCACCGAAGTGCTGTGGGAGTACTCGGAAGACGGATACACCGAGGCAGAGATCGCCGAGGAGTTCTCGTTGTCGAAGTCGGACGTCTCCTGGGCGATCACGTTCGAGAACGCCGCCCAGGCTGCATGACCGATGCGCGCGGCGGTCGTCAGGTTCTACTTCGACGCCGACGTGCTCGGGCTTGCGCACACGGTCTGCCGGCTACGCCCTGACTGCACATACCCCGGCGATCCCGGCGGCGTGGTCAAGGGTCGACTGCGTGCACCTTGCCTCATCACGGAGCCCTCAGCTCCCGATTCCGAGTGGATTCCGCTTGTGGCCCAGCAGCGCTGGATCGCCATCACTCGCGACAGCAGGATCTCTCGCCGCCCGTGGGAGGCACAGGTGGTCTACGGGCACGGTGGCCGTCAGGTCACGATCTCGGGCAACGAGGGCACCAGCACCTGGAGCCAGCTCGAGATCCTGATGCGGCACTGGCGACGGATCGAGGCACTTCACGAACAGCCAGGACCGTTCATCTACACGGTGACCCGCAGCCGAATGCTTCAGCTCAAGCCGCGTCACCGCTGAGCGCCTCGCGGCCATTCGGGCCGGAGCCGCGGGTCGCCAGTGCGCGACAGGGCACCGGCGCTCGGCGGCGGCACACCCGCCGATCAGAACGGCTCCCGCCCCCTCGCCCACATCTTCGGCCAGTCGCCTTTGACGCCGGTCGCGGCGAACGACCCGAGGTCCGTGGCAGCGAACGGGTTCTCCAGGTAGCGCAGGTCGTCGAACTCCCGCCCGCGCGGATCGACCCGTACCAGAGCCAGTCGGTAGTCTGGCGCCATGTTCCGCCCCATCAGCACTTCGTTGTGCGTGACGAAGAAGTCGTCCGCACCCGCGAGCCGTGCCTTCACCTCGATGCGGATCGGCGTCTGCTTGTCCCGCTCGGAGAGCACGTCGTAGCCGGGGTTGTTGAAGGGTTGCTCGACCGGTCGACGCCCCAGCGCCCGTTCCGCGGCCAGCACAGCGTCCACCCCGCGGCGCTCCACCTCCTTGGTGGCCACCGCGTGGATCGGTGCCTCAGCCGGAAGGTCGCCCTCGACCTGGCTCAGCGGAAGCACCACGGCAGCGGCGGTGACCTCCACCGGGCGGGTGCTCATCTGCGCCTCCACGTCCAGCTCGGCCATCCGCGACTCCAGCCGCGCCTGGAGCTCCTCCGCACGTCGTTCCAGCGTCTCGGGGGACTCGCGCAGCCGCTCACCGCGGGCCTGCTTCTCGCTAGCCACCAGCGCCTCTGCGGCCAGCCGGTTGCTCTCCTGGGTCAGCCGGTGCTGGACAGCCTCGCGGATGCGGAACAGCTCGGGCAGGCGGCGCGCCCGCGTCTCGGTCAGGAACGACGGCAACCGACGCGCGATGATCCAGCTGGCCCCGGCCGCCTCCGCCTGTCCTAGCCAGGGCAGGTGCCTGGCAGCCTCGGCCGCCACCTCCGGCGCGGCCACCAGGTCGAGGTACGGCGCCGGGCCCGCATCACGTACCGCACCCTGAGAATTCACCAGCACGTAGCCGAACCGGCGCGCGACTGCCCGGTTCGCCCCGTCCACCACTTCTTCCACCACCCCGAGCAGCAGGTGCGGTTCCTCTACGTCGGAGGCGACCAGCACCGCCCCTTCGGCCAGCACCGACCCCCACCGATCGACGACCTCGGCCATCACGCTGTCGTGCAGCGGATGACCGGGAGCCAGCAGATCGGCGGAAGTGCCGCCGTCGTGCTCGATCCGCTCCAGATCGAAGGTGACCCGCTCGTACCGGGTGGCGACCGGAGCGTGGCTCCTTCGCTGACGCAGCGCGGCAGGCACGTGCGTGATCTCGAACCGACCCTGCTCGCGGCGCCGCATCCGCCCACCGAGCGCAGTGAACGCCGCCCGGAACGCCAGATCGATGTAGTGCGGCTGCAACCGTCGAGCCCGGGCCTCGTCCATCCGTGCCCGCAGCTCCTCCAGCTGCTCCATCGCGAGCGCCTCGGTCGCCAGAGCACGCTCCTCAAGAGTCTCCCTGAGACCCTCAGCCACCTGGGCATCGATCACCTGACCCATCCGTGCGCGCACCTCGGGCTGGTCGCCATACCGGATCGCCTCCAGCAACAGGTCGCGCAGCGGCTTCTCCCGGAACGCTCCGCCGAGCACGTCGAACACCTTTCCCCCATAGGCGGCGCGCTGCTCCTCGATCTTCGCCAGCAGCTTCGTGAACACCTCACCCTCACGGGTGTTGGTGGCCACCAGGTTCCACAGCCGGCACACCTCGGTCTGACCGATGCGATGGATGCGACCGAACCGCTGCTCGATGCGGTTCGGGTTCCAGGGCAGGTCGTAGTTGACCATCAGGTGCGCCGCCTGCAGGTTCAGCCCCTCTCCGGCGGCGTCAGTGGCGAGCAGGATCTGGCAGGCCGGGTTCTTCGTGAACTCCTCGGTGATCTCGCGGCGGTCGGCGCGCTTCACCCCGCCGTGGATCGACCGGACCGCCTCCGACCGACCCAGGAGGGTCCGGATGCGTGACTCCAGGTAGGACAACGTGTCCCGGTGCTCGGTGAACACGATCAGCTTGCGTCGATGACCATCGGCCACGGCTAGCGTGTGGTCTTCGAGGATGGTGCGCAGCTCGGACCACTTGCGGTCCGTACCGAGGTCCCGAACCCGCTTGGCCGACCGGATCAGGTCAGCGAGCACGGCCAGCTCAGCGTCCAGCTCGGCCACTGTCCGCGCAGAGGTAGCGGCATCGACGAACTCCTCCTCCGCCTCCTCGATCTCGGCGGCCGTGTGCTCGTCGGCGTCGTCGAACCACGACTCCGTTCCCAGCGACCACGGGTCCTTTCCTTCCAGGACTGCGGCCTTGTGCCGCTCCAGCCGTTCGGCACGGCGAACCAACGACCGGTAGATCGCTTCCGGGCTGGAGGCCAGCCGCCGTTGCAGCACCGTCAACGCAAAGCCGACAGTGTTCCGGCGCTTGCCATCGAGCTTCTGCGCCCGGTTCATCTCGTGCCGCACATAGTCGGTGACCTGCTCGTACAGCTCCGCCTCGACGTCGGTCAGGTGGTACGGGACGGTCTCCGCGACCCGCTCGGGGAACAACGGCCGTCCTTCGAAGGTGAGCAGGTCCTCCTTCACCATCCGGCGCATCAGACCCTCGGAGCTGGTGGAGTGCACCCCGCGCCGGAACCTGCCCTCGAACCGGTCCCGGTCGAGCAGGCTCAGGAACAGCTGGAAGTCCTCGTCACTGCCGGAGTGCGGGGTGGCCGTCATCAGGAGCAGATGCCGGGCACGTCGACCGAGCAGCTCTCCCAGCTGGAACCGACGGGTCTTGGCCAGCTTGTACCCGAAGTAGTGGGCCGCCATCCGGTGCGCCTCGTCGACCACCACGAGGTCCCAGTGCGAGTCGGCCAGCTGCGCCTGGAGCTCCTCGTTCCGGGCCAGCTGATCCATCCGCGCGATGAGCAGCGGCTGATCGTCGAACACGGATCCGCCCACCCGTGACTCGGCACTCTGCGCGGTGAGGAGCGCGAAGCGCATCCCGAACTTCTCGTGCAGCTCGTCCTGCCACTGCTCCACCAGACCACCCGGCGCGACGATCAGCACGCGTTTGGCATCTTCGCGCAGCAGCAGCTCCTTGATGTACAGGCCGGCCATGATGGTCTTCCCTGCGCCCGGGTCGTCGGCGAGCAGGAACCGCAGCGGAGTGCGCGGCAGCATCTCCCCGTACACGGCCCGGATCTGGTGCGGCAGCGGTTCCACGGCACTGGTGGCCACGGCCAGCATGGGGTCGAACGCCCCGGCGAGGCGGATCCGTTGCGCCTCGGCCACGAGCTTGAACCGAGCAGCGTCCGCCGTGAACGGTCGGGCGACGTCGTCTGCGGGCTCGAGCGCTTCCTCATGGTCTCGATAGAGCACTGCTTGGCCGAGCTCGGCCCCCGTCTTGTAGACCATCTCGACGGCGTCCCCACCGTGCCAGGTCAACGCCACCACAGTCACGGGCCGGGCCGGGTGGACACCATTCACGTGCTGGCCGACGGCCAGGTCCTCCAGCTGCACAGCACCCTCCAGATTGCCCAACATATTGTGCGGACTCTATCGATGCCCGCCGACACAGTGGGGCCATGCCACCGGGTCCCGATCTCTCCTGGGATCCGGGGCGTGTCTCCGTCCAGTTCGGGAACCGGGTCCGCACCCTCCGCGAGGAGCGCGGCTGGACACAAGAACAGCTGGCCGAGCGGGCGCAGCTGAGCCGCAACCAGATCCAGAACATCGAGCACTCGCGCAACAACCAGCGCACCACCTCGGGGCGTCCCGGACCGGGCAACCCGACGCTGGACTCGATCGTGAAGCTCGGGCACGCGTTCGGCATTGCACCGAGCACCCTGCTGGCCGGGGCCGAAGACCAAGCCTGACCCACCCCACCCTCAGGTCGTCCCCCCACGCGGGGCCTCCAGTCCCCGCTGGACAGGACGACCTCCCCAGGGGTCAGTGCGGTAGGTGCTCGCCGATCAGCGCCAGGCACTGCATGGTGGCCAGGGACCCCTGGGCGGCGTCGTTGGTCCACAGCGTCGGTGCGTCGTCCACCGGCGCGAGCACGGCCGGCGGATGCACCGGCTGCGCCACGAACTCACCGCGCATCCGCTCCCCGCCCACGAAGAACGCCTGCCAGGCCCGCTCGGCCAGGTCCGCCCGACCCAGCCGGTTCGCGGCGTAGGCGAGGATCCGCGAGTGCGGCTGCTCGAACGGCGCACCACCGTGCTCCGCCCCGAGCTCGGCCACCTGCTCCTCGGCGGTGCCCAGGTACAGCCGGCAGTACTGCAACCACGCGTCCCGAAACCCGGGCGCGTCCGCCTCGTCCACCAGGTCCACCAGCTCCGAGCAGATCTCCACCAGCCCGAACATGATGGACAGGTGCGAGGCGCTCACCCGGTCCCGGGAGGTGTCGAACCGGCCGGTGTCCAGGTCGTACAGCGCCTCCCCGGTGAAGAAGCCGCGCGGCAGGGCACCGATGTCGGTCATCGTGCCGAGCAGCCGGTCCCGGGAGCGGGTGTTCCCGGTGATCTCCCAGTCCGCCAGCCAGGTGGCCGCCAGCGCCGACCAGTCGGTGCCCAACCCCACCCCGAGGGCGTTCCGCTGCGGGGCATAGGTGGCCGCGTCCGGGCGGACCTTGCGCACCGGGTCCAGGCCGAGGAAGGTCTGGTCCGAGTCCCGCAGCTCGAGCATCAGGTCCCGGGTGTGCTCGTCGGCGGTGAGGAAGTAGTGGTGGCGCCGGTAGGCGGGGGTGGAGATGCGCAGCTGCTTGGCGCTGCACCCCCAGTGCTGCACGTTGTGCCGGGTGCCCAGTCCCTTCCACTGCCCGGCGTGGTAGACGTCCACGTCGCCGGTGTGCCGGGTGAGCCGCTCGGCGAGCCGGAACACGTCCGCCCGGCCGGTGCGGCAGAACGCGGTCCACAGCCACAGGTCCGGGGACAGCTCGGAGTTGTCCCAGGCGTACCCGCCCACGTCGTAGCGCCAGGTGTGCCGGTCGCCGTCGTAGGCGTGCATCAGGTCGCCGTAGTTCCAGAACCCGTACCAGTGCCGCTGGTCCACCTGGCCCACGTAGAAGTCCAGCAGCGCCGAGAGCCGGTCCTCCAGCCGCGCCCGGGCGGGGGTGGAGCGGTCCGGCAGGTCCCAGTCGCCGAACACGCCCGCGCTGTGCAGCGCCTGTGGGGTCGGGGCCAGCCGGGGGCGCTCGACGGCGTGGCTCACCTGGGCGGCCAGCTCCTCGGTGGCGGGGGTGGCCGGGTAGGCGAGCACGTCCAGCTCGTGCGTGCGCGCGATGCCGTGTGCGGTGCCGAACCCGGGCTCGTAGTCCTCATAGGTGATGTCCAGGGCGTCCAGCTGGTCGGCGTAGCCGTCCTGGCCGAGCCCGTCGTGGTAGAACCGCAGGTCCATCGGGTCGGCGTCCGGGGACCACCACCACATCGTCACCGACCCGGTCTGGCTGCTGGCGCCCGCGATGTCGATCCCGGTGGGGTGGGACTGCCAGAACCCGGTCAGGCCGATGCCCAGCCCGCCGCCGGTGTCGCCCAGGTAGCCGAACCCGTCGGCACGGGTGCCCTCGGCCACCCCGATCCACGGCCGGTCGGCGCTGGTGCGCTTGCGGATGATGTACCCGTTGGCGCTGTGCTGGCGCAGCTGCCAGGCCTCCCAGGTGGGCACCCAGCGGGCGAGCCGGGCCACGTCCTGCGCCCAGGTCTCCTCCGGCGGGGTGGGCCGGCCGGCGAGCTGGGCGGCGCGCACGTCCTCGCCGGGGTCGCGGCGCAGCCCGGTCAGCCCGCGCACCGCCTCGTGCAGCAGACCACCGTCGGCACCGGCCAGGCGTACGTGCCGGTCGTGGGCCTCGGCGCGCAGCGGCACGTCGAACCGCAGGCCCAGGGCGGCGAGAAAGTCCGACTCCGGGTCACCATCCCAGACGAAGGAGTGCACCAGGCGCAGCTGCGCCGAGGAGGCGATCGCCACCAGTCGCACCGTGAACGGCAACCACTCGCGCCCGGCTGCGGTGTGGTGCCGCCCCTCGACGCGCAGCACGGCGCGCACCGGCCCGCTCTGCTCCACGACCACCTGCTGCACGTGTGCCACGCCCTCCTCCCGCACGGCATGGTTCGGCTCCGGGGTGTGCTGCACGCTGGAGACCAGCTGCCCGCAGGTGCCCACCACCCTCCCGCCGGTGCGCAGCTCGCGCACCAGCACGGGACCGGTGCGCGGCACGCTCACCTGCAGGGTGCCGGTGTCGATCTCGACGGCGTCGCTCGCCTCGGTCACGCGCACGCCCTGGTCCGGGCGCAGGTGGGCCCGGGCGGCGAGGCGGTAGGCGCTGCTCGGCCGGTCGGTGGCGGCCAGGGCGATACCGGTCCACTTCACCGAGCCGTCCGGCCAGCTGGCCAGCGGCCACAGCTGGGCGGGCACCGGGGTGCCCGCGGCGTCCACCACCCCCAGGTCGGTCAGGTCGTGCACCACGCCACGCGGCAGCGGGGCGCCGAGGGTGGCGCCGGCCGGCAGCACGGCCGGGGTGGTCTCGTCGATCCAGCGCAGCGGCACGTCCACCTGCTCGACCCCCGGAGAAGGGGAGCGTCCGGGAGGGGTGGGCTCCGCCGTCGTACTCATGATTCGTGCACCTCGAGGTTGCGGTAGTGGGCGGTCAGCGGCGCCATCTGCCGGAACCCGATCCGGCCGGGCCCCAGGGGTGGACCGGTGGTGGCGTCGTCGTGCCAGCGGAACAGGACCAGGTCCTCGATGGCGAAGGTCACGTCCGGGCCGTGCTTGGTCACGGTGATCCGGTAGTGGCCGTCGGCGTCCTCGGGCCCGGGCAGCGGGTCGGCGCCCTGGGCGACCAGGTGGAAGCCGGGGCTCTTGCGCAGGTTGCAGGTGCGCAGCCGGCGTTCGGTGGCCCACTTGCGGCGCAGGTAGGAGATGTGCAGGGCGGCGATGTCCCCGGAGTGGTACTGCGGGTAGAACCCGGTGCGCTCGGCCAGGGCCGGGTCGAACAGGTCCTCACCACGGGCGCCGGTGGCGGCGAAGAACACCATCGCCAGGCCCGCCCCGGACAGCGGCCGGAAGTCCCAGGAGATCTGCACGTCCGGGCCGAAGGTCTGCGGGCACCAGTACACGAAGTGGGCGTGGTCGCCGCGCCCGGCGGCCACCAGCGCCTCCTCGTCGGCGGTGCTGGAGAGCACCATGCCGTCGTCGGTGTGCTGCACGCCGAGCGGTCCCTCAGCCACCCAGCCGGCCAGGTCCGCGGGGGTGGCGAGCGGGTTGCGGTAGGTCATCGCTGCACCCCCGGAGCTGGCCGCCGCGCGGCGGTCATGGCTGCATCATCCAGATCCCGAGCGGCTCGTGGTCGTCGTCCTGGCCACGGATCGCGCGCAGGCTCTGGGCGACGAACGCGGCCACCGCGCGGGCGCCGGCCAGGCCGAAGTGGGTGTTGTCGCGCCCCTCGGGCAGGTCCTGGTCCGGCTTGGCGTGCGGGAAGAGCTCGGCCGAGCCGTCCTGACCCAGCCACACGTACAGCCACCGGGTGAACGCGGTGAGGTCGATGACCGGCACGTCCAGGCGTTCTCCCAACCTGCGCACAGCGCGAGGGTACGGTCCGTGCGAGACCCGCAGCGCGCCGTCGTCGGCGAACAGGCGACGCTCCACGGAGGTGGCCAGCACCGGCTGCCCACCCCGCTCGCGCACCTGGGCCACGAACGTGGCCAGGTTCTCGGCGTACCGCCCGTCCGCGGCCAGCTCGGGCTGCTTCTGGTCGTTGTGCCCGAACTGGATGATCACCGTGTCCTCGGCGGCGATCGCGTCCAGGGTGGCCTGCCAGCGGCCCTCGGCCACGAACGAGTCGGTGGTCGCCCCGCCGATGGCCCGGTTGGTGACCTCGTCGGTGACGAACTCGTCGAACACACCACCCCAGCCGATCACACCGGTCCCGTCCAGGGGGCCCGGTGCCACGGTGGAGTCTCCAGCGAGGTGGATCGTCATCAGCCTTTCACGCTCCCGATCAGCATTCCCTTGGCGAAGTGTTTCTGCAGGAAGGGGTAGGCCAGCAGGACGGGGATGGTGGCCACGATGACCACGGCGAACTTGATCCCTTGTGCTGGCGGTGGCACCTCGGACTGCAGGTCCTCCGGGGTGAGGGAGACCGAGGCGGTCACCTGGCGCAGGATCATCTGCAGGGTCCACTTGGACTGGTCGGACAGGTACAGCAGCGGGGACATGTAGTCGTTCCAGATCCCGACCGCGTAGAACAGGGCGAAGGTGGCCAGCACCGGCTTGGACAGCGGCATGATCACGCTGCGCAGGATCCGTAGCTCGTTCGCACCGTCGATCTTGGCCGACTCCTCCAGCTCCTTGGGCAGCTCCTGGAAGAAGTTCTTGATGATGATCAGGCTGAACGGGTTGATCGCCATCGGCAGGATCAGCGCCCAGTAGGTGTCCAGCAGCCCCAGGTCCTTGACCACCAGGAAGGTGGGGATCATCCCGGCGGAGAACACCATGGTGAACACCACGAAGGACAAGATCGTGCGCCGCCCGGGCATCTCCACCCTCGAGAGCGGGTAGGCCATCAGCGCGGTCAGCACCAGCTGGATGCACGTACCCACCAACGTCACCCCGACCGTGGTGGCAAAGGCGCGCACGAACACCGTCGAGGACAGGATCGAGGCGTAGGCGTCGGTGGTGATCTCGTGCGGCCAGATGAAGAACGGCCGCGTGGTGATCTCGTACTCGGTGGCCAGCGACCCGGCGAACACGTACAGGAACGGCAGCAGCGCCAACGCACCCATCACGCACAGGGCGAGGATGTTCACCGCGTCGAAGACCATCCCCGCGCGGGTGTTGAAACGGTACTTGGCCATCAGAACAGTCCCGTCTGGTTGAACCGGCGCGCCAGCCAGTTCGCCCCGAAGATCAGCAGCAGGCCCACGATCGCCTTGGCCAGGCCCACCGCGGTGGCGTAGGAATAGGCGCCCTGCTGGATACCCACGAAGTACACATAGGTGTCGAACACATCCGCCACCGACCGGTTCAACGCGTTCGACATCAGGTAGATCTGCTCGAACCCGGTGTCCAGGAAGTTGCCGACCTGCAGGATCATCATCACCACGATCACCGACCGGATCGCCGGCAACGTCACGTGCCAGGTGCGCTGCCAACGGCCCGCACCATCGATGATCGCCGCCTCGTACTGCTCCTGGTCCACCCCGGCCAACGCGGCCAGGAAGATGATCGTGCCCCACCCGGTGGACTTCCACACCGTCTGCAGGATGATCAGCGGCCGGAACCACTCCGGCGCGGTGAGGAAGTTGATGTCGGTGCCCATCAACGAGTTCAGCCCCGTCCACAACGGCCCCGACCCGATCGCGAACAACAACCCGGTCAGGGAGACCACCACGGTCCAGGACAAGAAGTGCGGGATGTAGATCAGCGTCTGCACCGTGCGCTTGAGGATGTTCAACCGCAGCTCGTTCAGCAGCAGCGCCACCACGATCGTCAACGGGAAGGCGATCCCCAGGTTCAAGAACGCCAGGATCAACGTGTTGCCCAGCAGCCGCGGGAAGTCCGGGTTGGTGAAGAAGTCCTCGAAGTGCTTCCACCCCACCCACTCACTGCCCTCGATCCCCAGGAACGGCACGAAGTCCCGGAACGCGATCTGCGCCCCGTACATCGGCCAGAACCGGAAGATGATGAAGTACGCGATCCCCGGCAGCATCAAGAAGATCAACCACCGGAACCGCACCAGCGCCCCCACCAGGGACCGCTTGTTCGACGGCCGGCGCCCGCCACCGTCACCGACCGCGGACGTCGGCACCTGAGCATCGGTCAGTATCGCCACGACCGCCTCCTTCCTCGGTGAGCCGGGCACGGGTCCGCTGAAGGGACCCGTGCCCGGCTGAGACCCGTCAGTCGAGCTGGGCGTAGAGCTCGTTGATCTCGGTGGTCATCTGGTCACCGCCGCTGGCGCGCCAGCGCTCGATGGCCGCGTCCAGGCCGGCGTCGTCGATCTGCCCGGCGAGGTACTGGATACGGGCGTCGCCGATGATGTTGTCCAGCTGGGTGCCCATCGAGGTGTAGGTCTCCGAGACCAGCCCGGCAGCCGGGTTGAACACGGCGTTCTCCAGGTCCTCGGCCTGCAGCTGCTCACGCAGCTCGTTGAAGGCGACGTCGGAGTCGGTCTCCGGCTTGGCCTGGTAGGCGTTGTACCCGGCGACGTTCATGCCCAGCTGGGCCCAGGCGCCGGTGACCTGGTCGGTGAAGTCCTGCCGGTCCGGGTTCCAGACCAGGTAGTCGCCCTCGACGGTGAAGTTGTCACCCTCCACGCCGTTGTTCATCAGGATCTGCGCCTCGGTGCTGTTCAGGTCGTTGAGCATCTGCAGCACCTGCTCGAGCTGCTCCTCGGTCTGCACCGAGGACTTCGGGATCGCCAGGAAGCCGGAGTAGCCGGTGGTCGGCAGGGCGAAGGTGCCGTTCGGGCCCTCGAGCTGGCCCAGCAGCAGCACCTTCTCGTCCGGGTCCTCGCCGGCGTCGGTGAACAGGCCGCGCAGCTGGCCGGCGCGGGACTGGACATCAAGGATGATGCCGCCCTCACCGTTCAGGAACGGCTCGTTCCAGGTGGCCGGGTCCATGGTGGCGAAGTCGGGGTTGATGTAGCCGTTCTGCACCAGCTCCCGCTCGTACTCCACGGCCTCGCGCCACTCCGGGGTGGTGAACGCCGGCACCAGCTCGCCGCCGTCGTCCCGCCAGACGTTGCCGGCGCCGTACCAGACCTCGATGGTGTCGTACGGGCTGTTCGTGCCGATACCGCCGGGCCACTGCGGGGCGATCAGGCCGTAGGTGTCGTCCTGGCCGTTGCCGTCCGGGTCGTCCTCGGTGAACGCGCGGGCGACCTCCATCAGGTCCTCGGTGGTCTCCGGCGGCTCCAGGCCCACGTTCTCCAGCCAGTCGGCCCGGATGATCACGCACGCCCGGATCACGTCGCGGGCGCGGTAGATGCCGTACACGGTGCCGTTGACGCTGGAGGCCTGCTGCACGTCCGGGTTCTCGGTGACCAGGTTCGGGTAGTCACCGGAGGCGAGGTAGTCGGTCAGGTCCCAGAACCCGCCGGCCTCGGCGGTGGAGACGAAGGCCTGGTCCTTGCCGGTGATGACCATCACGTCCGGGATGTCGTCGCCGGCGAGCACAGTGTTGATCTTCTCGCCGTAGGAGGAGTTGGGCACCCACTGGACGTCCAATGGCACACCCGCCAGCTCGCTCAGGGCGGTGCCGACCGGGTCGTCGCTCTCCGGAGGCACCTCGGCGAAGTAGGGCGCCATGATGGTCAGCGAGTCGAGCTCGCCACCTTCACCGCCGCCGCCCTCGTCCCCGCCGCTGCAGGCAGTCAGGACCAGGGCGCCGGCCGCCAGGGCCGCTACCGGGGCAATCCGTCGCTTGTTCATCGTGTTCCTTTCATGGGGTGGCGTCGTCGCTCACGGATGGGAAACGCTTGCCAGGGTGTCGTAGGGGTCGGGGGCGCCACAGGGCGGCCCGGGAGTGCGGGGGCAGGGAGGGTTCCTCAGGGATGGGGTGGCTCCGGCGCCACCGCGCGGTC
>CAZMDO010000033.1:0-1650 GCA_964564445.1 uncultured Ruaniaceae bacterium
TCAGCGCCGCGCACCTGGACTGGTGCGCGGCGCTTGTCGCTGCAATCCCAATAGTTTCAGGTGACCGCCTGTGTGAAGCGCGTCATGCGACCTTGCCCGCAGCGTGTCCATGCAGGTCACGGAGGCTGTCCCGGGCGGGTGGTGACTGAGCCGGATCCTGGCGGTCCGGGCTGGGACGGGCTAGTCTGTTCGGGAAACAAGGAGATTCCGCTGGCTGCGGAATGGACGCGTTACGTGAACGGAGGTGTGGCATGACGGTTGACGCACCATCTGACGCTGAGCTCCGTCGTCGCATCGTGAATCTCGTGCGCGACCGTGTGCCGCCGTCCTGGGACGTGAGCGAGCGTGACGGCGCATCGTCGGCGGATGCGGGGCCTGCCGACCTCATGCTGTGGCTCCAGGCGCCGGGTGGTCCTGCCGCGCACCTCCTCGTGGACGTGAGGCAGGTGGTCGCGCGTCGTGACGTCGCGCGGCTGGTGGAGGAGCTCCGCTCTGGATCCGACGGATCCTCCGGATCGCTGGTGGTGGCCCGGTATCTCGCACCGTCGGTGCGTGAGGCGTTGACCGATGCCGGGGTGTCGTACGCCGATGCCACAGGCAATGTGCGGATCAGCGTGGAGGCTCCGGCGCTGTTCATCGCTGACCGTGGCGAGGATCGTGACCCGTGGCGCAAGGGACGCCCGTTGGGCACGCTCAAGGGGGAGCCTGCGGCCCGCGTGGCTCGCGCGTTGCTCGACCACGACCGGGACTGGACCGCGCGTGAACTCGTCGCGGCTTCGGGTGCCTCGACCGGAGCGACCTATCGCGTGCTGGAGTACCTGGACCGTGAGACGCTCACCGTCAAGGAGAGCGGCCGATATCGCGTCACCGACTGGGAGCGGCTGCTGCGTTCGTGGAGTGCGCAGGCTCCGTTCCAGACGACGGCTCGGGTGGTGGGATTCATCGAACCGCGCGGCATCGACGAGCTTCTGGGCAAGATTGCTCGCCCGAGCGGCCTTCGGGTCGCTGTGACCGGATCTGTCGCGGCGAAGCGGTGGGCGACGTACGCGCCAGCCAAGGCGGTTTCTGTCTACGTCTCTTCCGTTCAGGAGGCGGTCGAACGATGGGGCCTGAGATCCAGTGAGGCGGCCTCCAACGTCGTCTTGCTCGAGCCGCAGAGGAGCGGCGACGTCCCCTTCCGGAATACCGAGCAGTCTGGCGAGGGGTACCCGGTCGCAGCCCCGGCACAGGTGGCGGCAGATCTGTTGAACGGACCCGGCCGGGAACCGGAGGAGGCGGAGCATCTGATCGAGTGGATGCGCTCCAACGAAGAGCGGTGGCGCCGTGCCTGATGCGGTGGTGATGGCCCGCACGGGGTTGCTCGACGCATTGACAGCGTTGAGAGCCCACTTGGACGCACTCGTCCTGATCGGTGCACAGGCCGTGTACCTGCACACGGGTGCGACCGAGATCGCGCTTGCCGAGTTCACGACGGATGGTGACGTGGCCCTCGATCCCGACCTTCTGACAGCGGAACCGTTGGTCGAGAAGGCAATGACCTCGGCCGGCTTCGTTCCCGATCCCCGGCCGAGCGCCCTCGGATCGTGGATCTCCCCGGACGGCGTGCCGGTCGATCTCATGGTTCCGGACGCCGTAGCCGGAGCGGGGCGC
>CAZMDO010000033.1:1750-17137 GCA_964564445.1 uncultured Ruaniaceae bacterium
GCTCCGGGCCGTCCAGACGCAGGATCTCGCAGTCGGGGTTCAGCGTCTCCGAGGGCACGCCCCGAGCGTCGTCGTCACACGTGAGGCGCTCGAACTCCTCCGGACCTTGTTCGCGGTGGGTGCCGACGCCGCGGGTTCCCGGATGGCTGGAGCGGCCGAAGAACTCGTCGGCGATCCCGAAGTCGTGTCCGCGGCGGTGGCACTTCTCGCGCAGGATCTCATTGCTGCGACAGACCGCTGAGAATCCGTTAGTCGGCTCAGGAACCTGCGCGAGATCAGCCGCCCGCATGTTCACATCGCGTTTACTCCACCGGGCGTACCCTCGCGCCAGGACAGGAGAGGTGAATGGGCGCAGTACTGGTGATCGACGACGACCCGCACATCCGGGAGCTGGTCGTGGCGCTGCTGACCGGTGCCGGGCTGTCGACCCTGGCCGCCGGCGATGGCCGGGAGGCGCTGCGTCTGCTCGGTGAGCACCCGGTGGACCTGTGCGTGGTGGACGCGATGATGCCGCACCTGGACGGCGTTGGCTTCTCCCGGGCCGCCCGGCGCTACTACCCCGAGCTACCGCTGCTGATGCTCACCGCCAAGGGGCAGCTCGGCGACAAGATGGAGGGCTTCACCGCGGGGGTGGACGACTACCTGGTGAAACCGTTCGAGGGTCCGGAGCTGGTGATGCGGGCCAAGGCCCTGCTGCGCCGCTACCACAAGGTCACTGAGCAGGTGGCCCATGCCGGGAACCTCACCCTGGACGCCGGCAGCCATGTGGCCACCCTCGGCACGGCTCGCCTCGACCTGCCGCTGAAGGAGTTCGACCTGCTGTTCCTGCTCGCCGCGCACCAGGGCCGCACGCTCACCCGCCGGCAGATCGTGGACGAGGTGTGGGGGTTGGACTTCGAGGGCAACGAACGCACCCTGGACGTGCACATCAACCGGTTGCGGGACCGGTTCGACCACGCAGCCGGCTTCGAGATCGTCACGGTCCGCGGCCTCGGCTACCGGCTCGAGGCACGATGACATCCGACTCCCGGTGGCTGATCGCCGCGCGGATCCTGCTCGCTACTCTTGCCGTGCTGGGCGTGTTCACCATCGGCTGGGTGCTGGCACAGCTGTTGTTCGGGCTCACCGGCCGACCACCAGAGCTCATCGCCTTCCTGGTCACCGCGCTGCTCGGGCTCGCCGTGGGCGGTATCGCCTCCACCATCTTCGCCCGCCTCACCGGTCGGGGCGATCGCCACCTGCTGGTCGACCTGAGGATCGCCCTGGAGCGGATCGCCCAGGGTGACTTCGACGTGCACCTGGACACCGCCCGGCCCGGTCCGTTCACCGAGGTGGTCAGCACCGTGAACGAGATGGCGCGCAACCTCGGCACGCTGGAGCAGCAGCGCAAGGACTTCGTCTCCAACGTCTCCCACGAGATCCAGTCGCCGCTGACCTCGATCAGCGGGTTCGCCGACCTGCTGCGCGAGGAGCACCTGGACGCGGCGGCCAGGCAGCGCTACCTGGACATCATCACCGCCGAGTGCCGGCGCCTCTCCGGACTCAGCGACAACCTGCTGCGGCTGTCCTGGCTCGACGACGCCCGTCCGGAGCGCACGAGGTTCCGTCTCGATGAGCAGGTGCGTTCCGCCGTCCTCGCCCTGGAACCGACCTGGTCGGCCAAGGGGGTGCGCGTCGAGCTCGAGGCCGAGCCGGTGCACGTCGAGGCGGACGCCGACCTGCTCGCCCAGGTGTGGACCAACCTGCTGCAGAACGCGGTGAAGTTCACCCCCTCCGGGGGCTGGGTCAGGATCAGCGCGACGGCGGAGCTCACCGGGGCAGCACAGGTGCAGGTGCGGGACTCCGGGGTGGGCATCGACGGCGCTGACCTGCCGCACGTGTTCGAGCGCTTCTACCGGGCCGACAAGGCACGCGGACCGGGCGGTAACGGCCTCGGGCTGGCGCTGGCCAAGCGCATCGTCGAGCTGCACCAGGGCAGGATCACCGCCGAGAGCGAGCCCGCACACGGTGCCGCGTTCACCGTGACGCTCCCGCCGCCGGAGACGACACTCTCTGCGCCGGCCCCCGCCGGGCGTTGACATCGCGTTGATGGTGCCGTGATGTCGCGTTGACGCGGGCTGCCTAGCGTCCTGGACGAACCGGCGGAGAAGACCGCCGGGCCGTCAGCAAGGAGCGCGACATGGCGACAGTCATCGAGGTGGACACCCTCGTCAAGCAGTACAAGAAGGCCACCGGCCCGGCCGTCGCCGGGGTCAGCTTCGAGGTCGGCGAGGGGGAGTTCTTCGCCTTCCTCGGGCCGAACGGTGCCGGGAAGACCACCACCATCTCCATCCTGACCACCACCCTGGCGAAGACCTCGGGCACGGTGCGCATCGCCGGCTACGACGTGGACACCCAGGACCGACAGGTGCGGGAGCAGATCGGCGTCATCGCCCAGAAGCCCAGCCTGGACACCGCACTGACCGCGGAGCAGAACATCCGCATCCACGCCTGCCTGTACGGGCTGTACGCCTACCGACCCACGTTCTCCCTGATGCCGCGCGACTACCGCGAGCGGGTGCAGCACCTGGCCGACGTGGTGGGCATCGGCGACTCGCTGTTCACCCGGGTGGGCAAGCTCTCCGGCGGCATGGCCCGCAAGCTGGAGATCGTCCGGTCCCTGGTGCACACCCCGCACGTGCTGTTCCTGGACGAACCGACCCAGGGCCTGGACGCCGTCGCCCGGCACGACCTGTGGGACTACGTGGACCGGGTGCGGCGGGAGTGGGGGACCACCGTGTTCCTCACCACCCACTACATCGACGAGGCCGAGGGCGCGGACCGGGTCTGCCTGATCAACCACGGTCAGATCGCGCTGTGCTGCCCACCTCAGGAGATGAAGGAACGCCTCGGCGCCGCGACGTTGGAGGACGCCTACGTGGACTTCCTGCGCAGGGACGCGGCACGGCGTGCCGCCGGCGGGCAGGACGCACCGCTCACCGAGGAGGTGTCGGCATGACCGCCACGATGACCCCCGGGGCGCTGAAGCCGACGATGCCCCGGTTCGCCCGCGAGCTGAACGGTGTGCTGGCGGTCGCCGCACGCGACATCACGGTGACCCTGAGGAACCCGGGGGCACTGGTGATGAGCCTGGTCATGCCGCTGCTGATGATGGGCATGATCGGCGGGAACCTGCTGCAGAACATGGCCGGCGGCCTGGGCTTCGCCCTGGGCGACTTCATGCTCGTCGGCATGCTCGTGATGATGCTGTTCATGATGACGACGATGGGCATGGTCTCCCTCGTCGACGACAGCGACGACAACTACTCCGCCGAGCTGCTCGTCTCCCCGGTGTCCCGGTATGCCATCGTGGTCGGCAAGATCCTCGGCTCCTCGTTCACCGCGGTGGTCTGCTCCCTGGGCGTGATCGTGGTCGGCCTGGCGATGGGCATCACGATCTCGCCGTGGAAGCTGCTCGCCCTGCTCGCGCTGGCACCGCTGATGTGCCTGTCCGGTGGGGCGCTGGCGATGATCGTCATGGGCGTCATCAAGAACAACAAGGCCGCCAACATGGCCGTCATGCTGATCACGATGCCGCAGATGTTCCTGTCCGGGGTGATCATCCCGATCGCGCACTCCAGCGGCATCCTGCTGGTGCTCAGCCGGATCCTGCCGATGACCTACTGCGTGGACCTGGGCCGGGCCGTGGTCTACGCCGGCAGCCCCGAGTACTCCTCGGTGGTGCTGTTCGACCCGATGGTCAGCCTGGTCGCGATCGGGGGCCTGGCCGCGGTGTGCCTGGTGGTCGGCACCGTGCTCTACGCCCGCTCGGAGAAGAACCGCTGACCGGTGCCGCGGCCGCGGCTCAGCGCAGCGGATCCAGCGGGGCGAGCACCGGGTCGGGCCGGCCGGTGACGATCTGCTCGGCCAGCAGCTTCCCGGTCGCCGGCCCGAGGACGATGCCCCACATCCCGTGCCCACCGGCCACGTAGACGCCGGGGGCGCGGGTGGCCCCCACCAGCGGCAGCCCGTCCGGGGTGACCGGCCGGGCGCCGACCCACTCGTCCTGCCGCCGCTCCAGGTCGACCCCGCTGAGCAGCGCACCCGCCTGCTTCACCATCGCCTGGATCCGCCGCGGCTGGAGCGCCTCGTCCGGTCGGCGGAACTCCATGGTGCCGGCGATCCGCAGCCGCCCCTGGTAGGGGGTGCAGGCGATCCGCTGGGTCGGCAGGTACACCGGGTGCTGCGGAGCAGGGTCGGCCGCGACGGTGAACGAGTAGCCCCGCCCGGCGTGCACCGGCACCCGCACGCCCAGCGGCCGCGCCAGCTGCGGCAGCCACGCACCGGTGGCCACCACCACCGAGTCCGCGCCCAGGCGCTCCCCGGAGTCCAGCAGCACCTCCGGAGCACTGTGGCTGCGCACGGCGACGGCGCCCGCCCCCGTGCGCAGGTGACCTCCCCGGGCCTGCACGGCCGAGCCGAGCGCCTGCACGAACGCACCCGGGTCGATGAAGCGTTGCCCGTCCAACCGGTAGGCCACCCGTGCCGCTGCGGACAGCTGCGGGGCCAGCTGCTGCGGCTGCTGCAACCGTTCGACCACCGCGTCCAGGCCGTGCCCGCCCACCCGGCCGACCTCGCCGAGGAAGCCGGCGGCTTCCCGCTCGGAGGTGAACGCCACCACGAACGGGCCGCTCCAGGTCCGGGCGTCCACCCCGCCGGCGGCCAGCTCGTCGAAGCCGGCCAGAGCCCGCTGGTTGAGCGGCGCCAGGGCGGCCATCGTGCGGTGCCAGGCGCGCATCGTGCCGTGTGCGGCGAACCGGGCCAGGGAGGACCACAGCGCCAGGTCGAGCCGGAACGGCACGTGCAGGGCGGCATCCGGGTCCAGCAGCGCCCGCGGGCCGTAGGTCCACAGGCTCGGGTCGGCCAGCGGGGTGGCCTTCACCGGGGTCAGGTAGCCGGCGTTGCCCCAGGAGGATCCCGCCGCCACCCCGGTGCGGTCCACGACCGTGACCTCCACCCCGCGCTCCTGCAGGTGCCACGCCGTGGCCAGCCCCACCATGCCCGCGCCGATCACGATCGCCCGCGCCATCCCGTACTCCCTCGCTGGTGCCAGAATCCACCCCCAGTATGCGAAACCTGGACAGAACCGGCCCGATCGAAGGAAGATTCGTTGTGGTCAGGACAGGATCGTGAAAGATTCTTCATGCCAGCGACGGGAGCGACGATGTCCGAGAAAGATTCCGCCAGCACGCTGGACGAGGTGGACCTGTCCATCCTCGCCGAGCTGGAACGCAGCGGCCGGATGCCGAACAGCGCGCTCGCGGCCCGCGTCGGTGTGGCCGAGTCCACCTGCCACAAGCGGATGCGCGCCCTGATCGGCTCCGGTGTGATCCGGGGCTTTCACGCCGACGTCGACCCGGCGGTGCTCGGGCTGCACCTCGAGGCGCTGATCACCATCCGTCTGCACGCGCACGCGCGCAGCAACTTGCGCCGCTTCCAGGCCTACCTGGAGCAGCTCCCGGCGGCCCGGCACGTGTACTTCGTGGCCGGCGACCGCGACTTCCTCGTGCACGTGGCGGTGGCCGACGCCGGCGCGCTGCGCGAGCTGGTCTCCGACACCCTCAGCGTGCGCGAGGAGGTCGCGGCCACCAGCACCAGCCTGATCTTCGACCACGCGCCCGGGCGGCGACCGGTGGCCGGTCCGACGGCCTAGCACCGGCGTGCCCGGGGTGGCGTGCCGTGGAGCTCCGGCGTACCCGGCGGCGGCGTGCCGCGGCCCCCGGCGAGGCCCGCTGGCCTAGCGTCGGTGCGCGCCCTCGGGCACCACGTCCGCCGGCGCGGCCGCCCGGCGCGGCTTTGCCCGCCGGGCCCTGGCCTCCGCCTCGATCTGCTTCTTCGTCGCCGCGAACGAGCAGATCGGGCAGGCAGCGAGATCGTGCCGCTGCGCCGGGCAGAACTCCCGGCCGAAGTAGATGATCTGCAGGTGCCGGCGGTTCCACGTCTCCTTCGGGAAGGCGCGCTTGAGGTCCGCCTCCACCTTCTCCACCGTGCTGCCCGAGGACAGCCCCCACCGCCGCGCCAGCCGGAAGATGTGCGTGTCCACCGGGAACGCCGGCAGGCCGAACCCCTGGGCCATCACCACGCTCGCGGTCTTGTGCCCCACCCCGGCCAGCCCCTCGAGGAACTCCCAGTCGGGCAGCACCTGGCCGCCGGCGTCCAGGATCTGCCCGGCGGCGGTCCACACGTTCTTGGCCTTGGTGGGAGCCAGCCCGATCTGGCGGATCAGCTCCAGGATGCGCTCGGCGCCGAGCTCGTACATCTGCTCCGGGGTGGAGGCCTCGGCGAACAGCGCCGGGGTGATCTCGTTGACCTTCTTGTCGGTGGTCTGCGCGGACAGCGCCACGGCCACCAGCAAGGTGTACACGTTCACGTGGTCCAGGGCGATCGGCGGGTCCGGGTACAGCTCGTCCAGGATCTGCCCGATCCGCTCCACCTTCTCCGCTCGTCGCACCCGGCCAGCCTATCGAGCGCAGGGGAGCGCGACGGCGGGCTACCGCGACCGGATCGGTAAGGCTATCCTTGCTTAGGGCATCCTTAGTGGCCGAGGGTGGTCAGCACCGGGTGCGCAGACCCGTCACGGCAGGCCGAGAGGGCCAGAACGTCAAGGAGGCACGATGGCCCGTCGAGGGTTCTCAGGCGCAGTGATGCGCAGTGTCGGCGCCCGCGACCACCTCCTCACCGTCACCGCCGTCGAGCAGATCACCACGAACTTCCTGCGGGTGCACTTCGTCTGCGACACCCTCTTCGAGGACATGGAAGCCGGCCCGACCGCCTGGATCCGGATCTGGTTCCCCGACCCGGACCGGGCCGGCGTGGAGCACCAGCGCGGCTACACCCTGAGCACCATGGACGTCGCGACCGGCCGCTTCACCGTGGACGTGGTGCTGCACGAGCCCGCCGGTCCGGCCTCCACCTGGGCGGCCCAGGCCCGGACGGGCCAGCAGGTGCCGGCGATGACGATGGGCTCGGTGCCGTTCCAGGTGCCCGAGGAGCCCCCGGCCGGCTACCTGCTGATCGGCGACTCGGCCTCCACCCCGGCGCTGAACGCGATCGTGGCCACCGTGCCCGCCGAGGTGCCGATCGAGCTCTACCTGGAGCAGCACCACGAGGCCGACCTGCTCATCCCGCTGGCCGACCACCCGCGCCTCCGGCTGCACCGGGTGCCGCGGACCGGGCCGGAGGCGCTCGCCGCCGCGCTCGAGCGCCGGGACTGGTCCAACTGGTACGCCTGGGTGGCGCCGGAGTCGGCGTCGCTGAAGCGGTTGCGCCCGGTGCTGCGGGACGAGTTCGGCTTCCCCAGGTCGGAGATCCACCAGCAGGCCTACTGGATGGAGGGCCGGGTGATGGGCAAGCGCCGGGGCGGGGAGGACGCCGCGCCGCCGGCGGCTGCGGCCGCCCGGCCCGCCGGTGCCCCCGAACCCGCGAGGGCCACCTCGGCGGCGCCCGCGAAACCCGCCACCCCCGCCGCGCCCGCCGGCACCGGCTCCTGGCGGTCCACCGCCTCCAGCCGCCTGCTCGCCCCGCTGCGCCCGGCCCTGGTCGCGGCCGGCGTGCTGCAGGGGCTGATCACCCTCATCCAGCTCGCGCCGTTCGTGCTCCTGGTCGAGCTCGCCCGCCGGCTCCTCGGTGGCGCCGGCCGTGACGGGCTGTGGACGCTCGGCCTGTGGGCCCTCGGCCTGCTCCTCGGCGGCGCCCTGCTGGAGAGTGTGCTGCTGGGCTGGCTGCACACGGTGGACGCCCGCTTCTCCCGCGACCTGCGCAGCCGGCTGCTCGGCCACCTCGCCCGCCTGCCGCTGGGCTGGTTCACCGCCCGCGACTCCGGCCGGGTGAAGAAGCTCGTCCAGGACGACACGCTCTCCCTGCACTACCTCCTCACGCACGCGGTCCCGGACGCGGTGGCCGCCGTGGTGGCGCCCGTGGCCGTGCTGGCCTACCTGGTCGTGGTGGACTGGCGGCTCGGCCTGGTGCTGCTGGTGCCGGTGCTGGTCTACGTCGTGACGATGTGGGCGATGATGCTCACCTCCGGCCCGAAGATCGCCGAGGCCGAGCGCTGGTCGGAGCGGATGACCGCCGAGGCGGCCGCCTACCTGGACGCCCAGCCGGTGGTGCGGGTCTTCGGCGGCTCCGCGGCCTCGACGTTCCGCCGCCGGCTCACCGAGTACGTCACGTTCCTGAACGACTGGCAGCGCCCGTTCGTGGGCAAGAAGACCGTGATGGACCTGGCCACCCGGCCGGCCACGTTCCTGTGGCTGCTCGCCGGCACCGGCACGCTGCTGGTCGTCGGCGGCAGCCTCGAGCCGGTGGACCTGCTGCCGTTCCTGCTGCTCGGCACCACCTTCGGCGCCCGGCTGCTCGGCATCGGCTACGGCATCTCCGGCATCCGGCAGGGCCGGATCGCCGCCAACAACCTGCAGAACACCCTCGAGGAGGCGACCCTGACCACCCAGGCCGGCCCACCGCCGTCGACCATTGCGACCGGCCGGGTGGAGATCGACCGGGTGGCCTTCGGCTACCGGCCCGGGGTGCCCGTGCTGCAGGACGTGTCGCTGACCCTGGAGCCGGGCACGATGACCGCGCTGGTCGGCGCCTCCGGCTCGGGAAAGTCCACCCTGGCCGCCCTGATCGCCCGGTTCCACGACGTGACCGCCGGGCAGATCCGCATCGACGGCGCCGACCTGCGCACCCTCACCGACGAGGAGCTCTATGCCCGGGTCGGTTTCGTGTTCCAGGACGCGCAGCTGGTAGCCGGCACGGTCCGGGAGAACATCGCCCTGGCCCGGCCGGAGGCCACCGAGGAGCAGGTGGTCCAGGCCGCCCGGGCCGCCCGGCTGCACGAGCGCATCCTCGACCTGGCGCACGGCTACGACACGGTGCTCGGTGCCGACGTGGCGCTCTCCGGCGGCGAACGGCAGCGGCTGACCATCGCCCGCGCCCTGCTCGCCGACACCCCTGTGCTCGTGCTCGACGAAGCCACGGCGATGGCCGACCCGGAGTCCGAGCACGAGGTGCAGCAGGCGCTCACCCGCCTGACCCGCGGGCGCACCGTGCTGGTGATCGCCCACCGGCTGCGCACCATCACCGGTGCGGACCAGATCGTGGTGCTCGACGGCGGACGCGTGGTGGAACGCGGCACGCACACCGAGCTGGTGGCTGCTTCGGGCCGCTACTGCCGGATGTGGCACGCGGCGCAGAGCGCCTCACCGGCCGTGCACGCCCCGGAGGTGGCCCGATGATCCGCACCGTGCTCCACCTGCTGCCGGCCGAGCAGCGCACCCGGGTGGGCGGCTACCTGGTGCTGGCCGTGGTCTCGGTGCTGCTGCGCGGTGCGGGGGTGGTGCTGCTGGTGCCGCTGGTGGCGGCGCTGTTCACCGACGCCCCGGGCGACGCGCTCGGCTGGCTGGCGGGTCTGACCGGCTGCACCCTGGCCGGCTGGCTGGTGGACGCCCGGGCCGCGAGGATCGGCTACGACCTGGGCTTCAGCCTGCTCACCGACGCCCAGCACGAGGTGGCCGACCACCTCGCCCGTGCCCCGCTGAGCTGGTTCACCGCCGAGCGCACCGCCACCGCACGGCAGGCGATCGCCGCCACCGGACCGGACCTGGTGGGCCTGTTCGCCTACCTGGTCACCCCACTGGTGCAGGCGCTGCTGCTGCCGGCGGTGATCGGACTGGCCCTGCTGCCGATCGCCTGGCCGCTCGGGCTGGCCGCGCTCGCCGGGGTCCCGGTGCTGCTCGGTGCGCTGTGGGCCAGCGGGCGCATCTCCGCCCGCGCCGACCACCGCGCCGCCGAGGCGAACGCCGCCCTGACCGAGCGGATCGTGGAGTTCGCCCGCACCCAGCAGGCGCTGCGGGCTGCCCGCCGGGCCGACCCGGCGCGCGGCCACGCGGGTGCGGCGCTGGCCGGGCAGCACGCTGCCACGGTGCGGCTGCTGGCGATGCAGGTGCCCGGGCGGATGTTGTTCAGCCTGGCCACACAGGTGGCGCTGGTGCTGCTGGCCGGCACCACCGCGCTGCTCGCCGTGCGCGGGGACCTCGGCGTGCCGGCGGCGATCGCGCTGATCGTGGTGGTGGCCCGCTACCTGGAGCCGTTCGCCGCGCTCGGTGAGCTCGCCCCCGGGTTGGCGACCGTCCGCGGCACGCTCGAGCGGATTGCCACCGTGCTGGCGGCACCCGCGCTGGGCGCGGCGGCGGCACCGCCGGTTCCCCACGGCCCGGCCGCCGACCGGGCACCTGGCGCTGGCGCTGCGCCCGCCGTGGAGCTGCGCGAGGTGCGCTTCGGCTACGACGCCGACGGGCCGCCGGTGCTGGACGGCGTCACCGTACGGTTCGAGCCCGGCAGCACCACCGCCATCGTGGGCCCCTCCGGGTCGGGCAAGTCCACGGTGCTCGCGCTGGTCGCCGGGCTGCGCGAACCCGACTCCGGTGCCGTTCTCCTGGACGGCGAGCCAGCCGCGGCAGCGGCCCGGGCGCAGTGCAGCAGCATGGTCTTCCAGCACCCGTACCTGTTCGCCGGCACCATCGCGGAGAACGTGCAGGCCGGAGACGCTGCCGCCACCGCGACCACGCAGCAGGACGCGATCGCCCGCGCCCGCGTGGACGAGCTGCTCGCCCGGCTGCCGGACGGTGTGCACACCCTGGTGGGGGAGGGCGGGACCGCGCTCTCCGGCGGCGAGCGGCAGCGGGTGTCCATCGCCCGGGCGCTGGTCAAGCCCGCACCGGTGCTGCTCATCGACGAGGCCACCTCGGCCCTGGACCCGGAGAACGAGCGCGCCGTCGCGGCAGCGGTCACCACCGGCGCCGACCGGGACCGGACCACGATCGTGGTGGCGCACCGGCTGAGCACCATCGCCGGCGCCGACCGGGTGCTGTTCCTGGACCGGGGCAGGATCGTCGAGGACGGCAGCGTGGCGGACCTGCTCGCCGCCGGTGGACGGTTCGCCCGGTTCTGGCAGCAGCAGGAGGCTGCCACCACCTGGCAGCTGGGGTCGGCCGCGCGCTGACCGGGCCAGGCCGCCACCTGGTGGCTGCGGTCGGCCGCCCGCTGACCGGTCCGACCGCGACCGGTGCCCCGGGTGCAGCCGCGCCCAGCGCGGCCGGATCTCGGCCCTGCCGGACTGAACGTGTGCGCAACACCCCGGCGCGTCCTCGCCTCACCCACCCCCGCGGATCGATAGCCTGACCTCGCGCACGTACCGTCGTGCGCCTAGCGTGACGAAGGGGCGCCGTGACCACACCCGAATGGGCGATAGCCACCCGCGCCCTGCGCAAGTCCTATGCCGGGACCCGCCGACGCGTCGCCGTCGACGGACTGGACCTGCACGTGCCGGTCGGTGGCGTGCACGGCTTCCTCGGCCCCAACGGGTCCGGCAAGACCACGACGATCCGGATGGTGCTCGGCCTGGTCCGCCCGGACTCCGGCGAGATCGCCATCTTCGGTCGACCGGTGCCCGCCGACCTGCCGCAGGTGATTGCCCGGGTGGGGGCGATCGTGGAGTCGCCGAAGTTCTTCCCGCACTTCTCCGGCCGGCAGAACCTGGAGCTGCTCGCCCGGGCGATCGGCACCCCGCTGGCCCGGGTCGGTGCCGTGCTCAGCCAGACCGGGCTCTCGGACCGGGCCGGCGACCACTTCCGCACCTACTCCCTGGGCATGAAGCAGCGCCTGGCGATCGCTGCCACCCTGCTGAAGGAACCCGACCTGCTCATCTTCGACGAGCCGACCAACGGCTTGGACCCGGCCGGTATCCACGAGGTGCGCACCACCATGCGACGACTGGCCGACGAGGGCCGAACCGTGCTGGTGAGCAGCCACATCCTTGCCGAGGTGGAGCAGATCGCCGACACCGTCTCCATCATCGGCCGCGGGCGGCTGATCGCCTCCGGTGCCGTAGCCGACATCATCGGAGGGCGCGCCGGGGCGGTGCGGGTACGGGTGGCCGAGACCGACCGGGCGCACCAGCTGCTCACCGGTGCGGGCCTGACCGTGCGCACCGACCATGACGCGCTGCTCGTGGAGGGGGCCGAGGACCCGGCCGCCGTGAACCGGCTGCTCGCCTCGCACGGGTTGTATGCCAGCGAGCTGGTGGCCGAGCACGCGGGGCTGGAGTCGGCGTTCCTCGACCTGACCCGCAACGCCGAGCTCGGTACCGCGCGCCGCCGAGACCGGCGGCACGGTGTGCAGGAGGTGCAGGCATGAGGCTGCTCGGGGTGGAGCTGCGCCGGTTGCGCTTGCGTCGGCTGGTGGCCTTCGCCGCCCTGGTCGGGCTGCTCGGCGCCGCGTTCCTGGTGTTCATCGCTTCCTTCGACGCCGCCCCGGTCACCGAGGAGGACCGGCAGTGGGCCCAGGAGATGTACGAGCAGGAGCTCGTCTACTGGGAGGAGCACGGCCAGGAGCAGGTGGAGCAGTGCCTGGCCGCACAGGAGGAGGAGTCCGAACGCACCGGCGAGGACCTGGACTTCGGCTGTGCGGACATGGCGCCGCAGCTGGAGTGGTACCTGCCGTATGAGCCCACGCTGGCCGAGTACCTCCAGGGCGTGATCCAACCCTTCACGCTGGTGCTCCTGCTGCTGGTCGGGCTGCTGATCGGAGCCACCGTGGTGGCTGCGGAGTTCGGTGCCGGGTCGATGGCCACCCTGCTCACCTTCGAGCCGCGGCGCTGGCGGGTGTACGCGGCGAAGATGAGTGCCACCGGGCTGGGCACGGTGCCCCTCGGCCTGCTCGTGGTCGCCGTGGTGGGCGTGGGCACGTGGGCGCTGTTCTCCCTGCGCGGGCTGGACCACGCGGTGCCCGAGGGGCTCGTCTGGGAGGGCGTGCGGATGCTCACGCTGCTCCCCGGTGCTGCGCTGGTCGGGGCGGTGCTGGCGTTCCTGCTCCGGTCCACCGGCGCGGTGCTCGGGGTGGCGGTCGGCTATGCGATCGCCATCGAGCTCATCCTGCGCCAGGCGCTACCGGGCACCTCACCGTGGATCCCCGGCGTGAACCTCAACGGCTGGGTGGGCTACGGCACCACGTACTACACCAACGAGTGCACCCGCGGCGAGAGCGGCCTGACCTGCCAGATGGTCGAGCAGCAGCTCTCCTTCGGCTGGAGCAGCACGTTCCTGGCCGTGTGCCTGGTGCTGCTGGTGGCCGTGGCCGGCTGGGCGTTCTCCCGCCGGGACGTCAGCTAGCGGCCGCGCGGGTGGCGCAGCGAGCGGAGGGCTGGCTGCGCGGGCTTCCTCGGCGCGGCTGTCCTCGGCCCGGGCGGCTCACCGCTCGGGCGGCGCGCCCCGGTCCAGGTGCGAGGCGTCCACGATCAGCTGCAGCGAGCGCACGTGCGCCTCGAACGCTTCCCGGCCCACCGCCGTGGCGGAGTACCAGCGGGTGCGGCGCTTGCCGGTGTAGGTGGAGCTGGCGGTCACGTACCCGACCTCGGACAGGGCGGCCAGGTGTGCCGAGAGGTTGCCGTCGCTCAGGCCGAGCGCCTTGGCCAGGGCGGTGAACCGGATCGCCCCGTCCGGCGGCAGACCGTGCAGCGTGGCCTGGATGCGCAGCCGGTTGGAGTCGGTGAGCACCGCGTCGAACGGGGTGCGCAGCCGCTCGAGGAGCTCGGCGGGAAGGTCGCTGCGGGGCGTCGTCGGTTCAGACACGGCCTACTCCGACCAGGGTGCGGCGCACCCCGACCACCAGCAGCGGCAGCGCAGCCGTCACCCCGAAGAACGCCAGGGGTGGTGCGAAGGTCTGGCCCGCGCCGAGGGCGGCCATCACCACCACTGCGATGCTCGCCACCGCGAACGGGACGTCCTCGGTGGCCACCGCGTACAGGCACATCGCCAGCCCCCAGAGCCCGCCGAGGAACAGCGCCGTGTAGATCCACGAGGAGGGTTGGGCAGCGGCCACCAAGAACGGCGAGGCCCCGAGCACCACCACCCAGCCCCACCGGATCCGCCCCTCCGACCCGGTGCGGATGGCGTGCCGGACCGGGTACCAGCTGCCCAGCATGCCCACCGCCCAGGCGAGGAGGACCACCACGAGGCGAGCGACGCCGTCGAGCAGGTCCAGGGCGGCATAGCCCGCCCCGAACGCGAGCCCCCAGCCGAGCAGCGGCACACCGGTGATCCGCGACCGGCCCACCGTGCGAGCACGGTCGGTGAGGGAACCGAGCTCACGGATGAGCTCCTCCGCCTGCTCCGGCCGTTCAGACATGGCCCCGAGTCTACGAAACGCCGGGACGCGGGACCCCGAGGTCGTTTACTCTGTGCCGCAGAGTTATTACTCTGTAGCACGAAGTATTCGACGTAGAGGTCTCAAGAGAGGGAAGACGATGGGGCGCAACTTCAACAGCGGACTGCTCGCCGGGGTCACCGCAGCGACGATCTGGATGGCCATCGCGCTGTGGCAGGGCATGCCGACCGAGACGGTGGGGATGTGGGCGCTGGTGTTCCTCGTCGGCACCACGCTGATCTCCACGGTCGTCGCCGGCATCGTCGCCAAGGGCGCTGCGGGCGGTGCGGAGGCGGAACGATCCTGACCGCCTTCCGATAGTGGCCGGTCGGTGGCGCTGGCGGTCAGCGGAAGCGTTGCACCGCCAGCGGCGCCGCCTCGGCCAGCTCGGCCACCGCTTCGTGCTCCCGGGCGGCGAGCACCTCGCCGAGCGGCCCGGAGGCGACGAACCGCCCCTCGGCGAGGAAGTGCACGCTCGGGCACATCCGGGCCACCAGCTCCAGGTCGTGCGAGATCACCACGGCGGCGGTGCCGAGACGACCGAGCAGGTCGCCCAGCCGCCGGGACATCGACCCGCGGGAGGCAGGGTCCACCGCGGTGAACGGCTCGTCCAGCACCAGGATCTGCGGTCGGGTGGCCAGCGCGGTCGCCAGTGCCACCCGCTGGCGCTCCCCGCCGGAGAGGGTGATCATCCGGCGGGTGGCGAACTGCTCCTCCAGCGCGACGGCGTCGAGCAGCTCCGGCACGGACGTCGCGTGCGTACGTCCCGCCTTGCGCGCGTCCTTCAGCGCGGCGCGCAACGAGACCGTGACGGTCAGCCGCGGGTCGCTGATGGTCATCGAGTCCTGGGACATGAACCGTACGTCCGCGCGGAACTCCTTGCCGGGCTTGCCGCGCAGCCGGTCCACGGCGCGGCCGCCGTAGGTCACCGAGCCGCGGGTGGGCCGCAGCGCTCCGCGCAGCAACCGGGCCAGGGTGGTCTTGCCGACGCCGGACGGGCCGACGATCCCCACGGGCGCATCACCGGGGGTGATGGTCAGGTCGATGCCCTGCAGGACCTCGTTCCCGGGGTAGCCGCCCCATGCGTCGTGGGCCTGAAGAACGGATCCTGCCGCCATGGAGCGAGCACTCCTTCGTCTGGGAGAACGG
>CAZMDO010000034.1:0-16665 GCA_964564445.1 uncultured Ruaniaceae bacterium
GCGAAGCGGCCCGCGCTGCAGAGTCCGCGGCGAGCCAGTCCCCGCCGACCGGCGGTACCGCGCAGACGGGAAGCAGCGCACCCTCCCCGGTGAGCGCGACCTCGGCGGGCGAGGCTGCGCCGTCGGTGGCGCCGGCTCCGTTGACCCGACGCCAGCTCCGCGAGCGGGAGCGCGCCGAGGCGGCCCGCCGCCGTGCGGAGGCTTCCGGAGCCAGCGCCGTCAGCGCGCCCAGCCCGGCACAGGGCGAGACCAGCGCGCCCAGCCCGCTGAGTGCGCCCAGTGCGCAGGAGCCTGCCGCCCAGGAGTCGCCGGAGCTGCCGGAGCAGGTCGCCGCTCGTGCGGCCGAGGAGCGGGAGCAGCACCAGGCGCTCGCCCGCCGCACGGCCGAGGCGGAGCGCTCCCGGCGCAAGCCGCCGGCCCGCCGCTGGCTGCCCCGCCTGGCCGTGCTCGGTGCGCTGGCCGCGGTGACCACGGTGGTGCCGCTGACCGGTGCGGCCCTTCCCGGCGCCTCCAGCGACCCGGTCACGGGGGCCCCGCTCGGGGAGACCAGCGCCCTGCAGGTGTTCTCCTCCGGCGGGACCCAGCTGTCCTCGGACGTCTCGGCGGCCCTGGCGGCCGACCCGCTCGCGTCGCTGCGCTCGATGGTCGCCAGCAGCCGGAGCACCGATCGGCAGACGACGTGCGGCACCGGGGCCCTGGAGGCCAACGGGGTGCTCGCCAGCGAGGTGGAGGTCGTCCCGCCGGACATCATCATGCCGCTCTCGCAGGGGTCGTTCCACTACACCTCCCGGTACGGCTACCGCACCCACCCGATCTTCGGCAGCTACAGCCAGCACACCGGTCTGGACATGGCCGCCGCCGCCGGCACCCCGATCCACGCCGTCGCCGACGGCACGGTCATCCACGCCGGCGCCGGGATGGACGGGCGCTCCAGCATGCTGGTGATCATCGAGCACGAGGTGGACGGAGCCAAGTTCTGGACCTGGTACGTGCACATGTACCCGAACGGCGTGTACGTCTCCGAGGGGCAGCAGATCAGCGTCGGTGAGGTGATCGGTGCGGTCGGCTCCTACGGCAACTCCACCGGGCCGCACCTGCACTTCGAGGTGCACCTGGACGAGGACCTGACCACGATCGACCCCGAGACCTGGCTGGCCGAGAACGCGGTGCCGCTGGACAGCGAGACGCTGCAGTGCACAGAAGGCTGACCGGCACCAGCACGCGCTGAACCATCCCGCGGGCGCGGGCGGTCAGACCAGGCGCACGCCCCAGTGCACCGTGTACCGGTCGCCGGGGGCCAGGCGCACCAGGCCGTCCCCGGTGCGGAAGGCGTCCGCGATGCAGCTCATCGGCTCCGCGGCCAGCCCGGTGCGGCGGGCCGCCACGGCACTGACGTGGTCCCCGGTGCACAGCTGCCAGGCGTGCAGCGAGGAGTCCATCCAGACCTCCACGGTGCGCCCGTCGCTGCCGTGCAGCCGCAGCCAGGAGCGGCCCTCGGCGTCGAACGCCGGGTCCAGGAACGCGTCGTCCAGGTCGGTGCTGCCGAGGCGGCGGCGGGTGCGGAAGTCGAACCGTTCGGGTACCGCGGTGCTGCCGGTGGGCAGGAGCCGGTCGTCGGTGGTCACCCAGCGGGCCACGTCCAGCTCCAGCTCGGCATCGTCCAGGGCGCCCGGCCCGGGGGAGAGCCACGGGTGGAAGCCCACCCCGTAGGGGGCCTCGGTGCCACCGGTGTTCGTGCCGGTGGTGGTCACCTCCAGACCGGACTGGCCGAGCTCGTACCGGGTGGCCACGGTCAGCGGGAACGGGTAGCCCGGGGTGGGCGGAAGGTCCACGGCCAGCTCGACGGCCGAGGCGGTGTGCGAGCGCACGCTCCAGCGCAACCAGCTCACCAGGCCGTGCAGCGCGGTCTGCCGGGACGGCTCGGTCAGCGGCACCTGGTAGTCGGTGCCGTCGAAGCGGTACTGCCCGTCCCGGAGCCGGTTCGGCCAGGGCGCGAGCACGGCCCCGTTGGAGGCCGGCGGCAGCTGGTCGGCCTCGAACGGCACGACGACGTCCCGCCCGTCGGTCTGGAACAGCCGCAGGTGCGCGCCCACCTCGGTGATCACGGCGTAGGAGCTGCCGTGGCGGATCTCGAACTGCTGGCCGGTGAGTGCGTTCACAGGCAGTGAGCCTATCGTCTCCCTCCGGGGCGGTTCTGTCCGGTCCGGGTTCCCCACCTCCGTGCTCAGCTGGCTTCCTGGGTGCGACGGGAGGCCTTCTCCGAGGCCCGGTCCTGCCCGAACACCCGGCGGGCGAGATAGCCGCCGATGGTCGATCCGGCGGCCAGGCCGAGGCCGGTGGCGAAGGCGAGCACCAGCGCCGGCAGCGCCTGGCTCACCCCGTACTCGGTACCCATCAGCGAGTACAGCGCCCGGTAGACGGCCAGCCCGGGGATCAGGCCGATCAGACCGGCCATCGTCATCGCTGCCTCCGGCACCTTGAACCACCGGTAGGTGAGGTAGCCGAGCACACCGGCCACCACCCCGGCCATCCCGGGCACCAGGCCGGGCTGGTCGGTGATCGGGCGGAGCAGGTAGTACACGGCGAACACCAGGCCGGCCACCACCGCCAGCAGCGGGACCATGCGCAGCCGGATGTAGGAGGTGAGCGCGAAGCCGATACCGATCAGGGCGGAGCCGAGCGTGCCGGCCGCCAGCCCGCCGTCCGGCCCCAGCGAGGTGCCCACCTGGATCGGGACGCCGAGCTTGAGCACCAGCCCGAGCGTCGCGGAGATGCCCACGGCCAGGCCGAGGGTGAGCATGATGACCTCGAGCACGCGGGCCGAGGCGGTCACGTAGTAGCCGTCGATCGCGTCCCGGGCGGCCGAGGTGAGCCCGATCCCGGAGAGCAGCATGATGATGCCGGAGATCACGATCACCGTGGGCCGGTTCGCCCCGGGCAGCTCGATGCCCTGGGACTGCAGCCAGTACATCACCGCGGCGATGCTGGTGGTGATCGCGGCGGCACCCATCTGGGTGAAGAACGCGGCGATGCCCCAGCGCTCCAGCAGCCGGGTGATCACGTCCACGGCGACCGCGGCCAGGGCGGCCACCAGGATGAGCACGAAGCTGGCGTCGTACATCACCACCACACCGCCGGCCAGCACGGCCTTGCCCAGGGTGACCACCCAGCGGCGGTAGGGGTGCGGCTGGGTGAGGATGCGGCGCAGCGCCTGCCGCGCTTCGGCGATGTCCATCGGTTCGGCGACGGCGGTGAGCTCGGCGATCAGCTTGTACACGCCCTGGATGCGGGTGTAGTCGGTGGTGCGTGCCTTGACCACCCGCATCACCGAGATCGGGTCCTCGTCCAGGCCGCGGCGCACCGAGACGGTGATCGAGGTGAACGTGATGTCCACCTGCATGCCGGTCAGCCCGTAGGTGTCGCTGATCCGCAGCACGGTGGCCACCACGTCCGCGGCGGAGGCACCGGCGGCGATCATCGCCTCCCCGGCGCGCAGGCACAGGTCGATCACGCTGCGCGCGTGCCGCTGGGAGATCTCCTCCTCCGGGTCGGCCACGAGAAGCCGCTGGGTGGGTTCGCGCACGGCGCGCATGATCGCGCTGGCGCGCAGCTGCCAGGAGCGGAGCAGCTCGGCCGCTCCCGACGGCGAGGACCCGGCCTCCGGTGCGGCGGTGTCGGTGGCGTCCGGCAGGTCGTGGTCGCTGGCCTCGTCCTGGTCGCGGGCCGTCGGGGGTGCGGAGGCGTCCTCGGTCACACGTCTTCCTCGGTCGTCGTGGGTGTGGTCACCGCGGGTGCGGGGACGGGACGCGGTGCCCGGCGCGTCCACGACGCACGATAGCCAAGCCGCGGCGCCGCTGACCAACCGCCTGGAGCGAGGACCGTCGGCGCTGCCGCGCTATCCGGAGCCGCTGCCGGCGGGCCCGACGGCCAGCGGCAGGAACACCATGTCCACGATCTCCACGATGGTCCGGTCCGGCACCGTGCCGAGGTTCATGATCAGCTCGTGCCGGAACAGGTCGAACGGCAGGTCCACGATCCGCCCCGGCAGGTCGCTGGTGACCTCACCGCGGTCCCGGGCGCGGGCCACGATCGTGGGCATGGCGAGGTTGCGGTCGCTGAGCAGACGGTGGCGCAGCTGGGCGGGGGTGAGGTCGGGACGGTCGAAGAAGGAGCCGAAGATCGTGCTCAGCACTGCCGCCGCACCCTCGCCCAGGCGGTTGGCCGAGCGGAGCAGGGCGAGCACGTCCCCACGCAGGGAGCCGGTGTCCGGGACCGTGGGCGGGGCACCCAGGTAGGAGTGGGTGAGCACGGCACGCAGCAGCGCCTCCTTGTCCGGCCAGCGGCGGTACAGCGCCGCCTTGCCGGTCTGTGCCCGCTCGGCGATCGCCTCGAAGGTGAAGCCGCCGTAGCCGGCGTCCAGGAGCTGTGCCCAGCCGGCGTCCAGGATCGCCTCCTCCAGGGCCGGTCCGCGTCGCCGCGTCGTCATCTGGTCCCTCCCCGTTAGGCACGCTTGCGTTCCTTATTCTATCGTCCTACTGTAGTGAACGGAGACGTTCACTATTGGAGCATCATGACAGAGACACAAGCAGCACCGCCGGCCTCGGCCCAGTCGACCGGCAGGTTGCTGGCAGCACTGGTCGTGGGCGGCATCACCGCGATCCTGGACACCACGATCGTGGCGATCGGGCTGCATACCCTGACCACGGCACTGGATGCGCCGATCTCGCAGATCCAGTGGGTCAGCACCGGCTACCTGCTGGCCCTGGCGGTGGCGATCCCGTTCGTGAGCTGGGCGCAGGGCCGCTTCGGTGGCAAGCGGCTGTGGCTGTTCGCCCTCGGGTTGTTCGTCCTTGCCTCGGCACTGTGCGCCAGCGCCTGGAACGCCGAGGCGCTGATCGTGTTCCGGCTGCTCCAGGGACTGGGCGGGGGCATCATGTTCCCGCTGCTGCAGACCCTCGCCATGCAGCACACCCCACCGGAGGCACGCACCCGCGTGATGGCCACCGCGAGCCTGCCGGTCGCCCTGGGGCCGATCCTCGGACCGTTGCTCGGCGGCATCGTGCTGCACTGGCTCGACTGGCACTGGATGTTCCTGATCAACGTACCGGTCGGCATCGTCGGCCTGGTGCTGGCGGCCAGGTTCATCACCCCGGACGCCCCGCCCGCGGGTGCCCCGCACGCCCGGCTGGACGTGCGCGGGGCGGCGCTGATGATCCCCGCGCTGGCCGGGCTGCTCTACGGACTCTCCAACGCCCACGGTGCGGACGGCTTCGCGAGCGCGGAGGTGCTGCTGCCGTGCCTGGCCGGTGCTGTGCTGCTGGGCGCGTTCGTGCTCTGGGCGCTGCACCGGGGCGGGCGTGCGCTGGTCGACCTGCGCCTGGCCGGGGTGCGGTCGCTGCGGACGGCCTCGACCGCCCTCACCTTCGCCGGCGGTGTGCTGTTCGCCGGGAACTTCCTGCTACCGCTGTTCTTCCAGTCCCTGCTGGGCTACAGCGTGCTGGACGCGGCGCTGCTGCTCATCCCGCAGGGCGTGGGCACGCTGCTGAGCCGGATGGTCGTCGGCCGGCTCACCGACCGTCTCGGCGCGCGGACCGTCGCGGTGGCCGGGGCGATCACGATGGCGGTGGCGACCGTCCCGTTCGCGCTCGCCGGCCCCGGCACGAGCCTGGTGCTGCTCGGCGCGGTCCTGTTCGTGCGCGGTCTGGGCAACGGGATCCTGCTCATCCCGATCATGACGGTCGCCTACCTGGACCTGGAGAAGGAGCAGATGCCGCACGCCTCGGCGATCACCCGGATCGTGCAACAGCTGGGCGGCGCCTTCGGTACGGCGTTCGTGGCGGTGGTGCTCGCCGCGCAGGTCGCTGTCGGACTGCCTGCCGACGGGTTCCACGCCGCCTTCTGGTGGACCGTGGTGCTCACCGTGCTGGCCGCCCTGACCGCAGCCGTCCTGCCGAGGGCGGTCCGGCCGCGCCAGTAGCCCACCGCACCGGGACCCCGAGGACCCTCACTTGCCGGTGCCGGCGGTGAGGCCTTCGCGCAGCGGACGCTGGCCGAAGACGAACACCAGCAGGGCCGGGATCATCGACAGGGTGACGCCGGCGAGCACGGTCGAGACGCTGCCCGTGCCGAGGTTCCCCTGCAGCGAGACGAGGCCGAGCGGCAGTGTGAAGTTCTGCTCGCTGATAGTCAGGATCAGTGGACGGAAGAACTCGTTCCAGTGGTAGTTGAACGCGAGGATCCCCACGATCGCCAGGCCGGGTGTCGCCAGCGGTAGGTAGATGCGGAAGAACACCCGCCACGGACCAGCACCGTCGATCTCGGCCGCCTCGGCCAGCTCGGGTGGCAGTCCGAGGAAGTACTGGCGCATGAGGAAGGTACCGAATGCGGTGGGCAGCGCCGGGATGATCAGCGCGAGCAGGGTGTCTGCCAACCCCATCCCGCGCACCAGCATGAAGACGGGCACGATGGTGACCTGCATCGGGACCATCATCGTGGCGAGAATGGCACCGAACAGGACGTTCCTGCCACGGAACTCGTACCGGGCGAATACATAGCCCGCCATGGCGGCCGAGATCATCTGCCCAGCGGCCACGAGCCCGGTGACGAGGGCGCTGTTCCAGGTGAGACGCCAGAAGTCGACCTGGCGGAAGACGTCGGCGAAGCCGTCCAGGCTCAGCTGGGCGCCGCCGGTCTCGGCATCCTGTGGGGAGAATGCGGTGAACACCGTCCAGATCACTGGACCGAGGGTCAGGGCAGCAGCGACGACGAGCACCGTCATGCGGGCCGCTGAGCCAGCGGTGATGACGTGCCGTGATGGGGGGACGGCCGACGGATGGAGAGTGGCAGCGTTGGTGGACATCGCGATTCCTTACCCGTAGAAGACGTAGCGGCGGCTGAGTCGGAACTGCAGGGCGGTGACCAGCATGATCAGCAGGGTCAGGACGATGCCGATCGCCGAGGCGCGCCCGAACTCCAGCTGCCGGAAGGCCGATTCGTAGATGACCATCACCGCGGTGCGGGTCGCATCCCCCGGGCCGCCGCGGGTGAGGACGTAGGGTTGGTCGAAGATCTGCAGGGCGCTGATCATCGCCATCACCGATGCGACCAGCATGGTGGGGCTCATCAACGGCAGCGTGATCTGGCGGAATCTGCGCCACCCGGTAGCGCCGTCGATCGATGACGCCTCGTACACCTCCTTGGGGATCGCGGCCAGGCCGCCGATGAACAGCAGGAAGGTGAAGCCGAAGTTCTGCCAGACGTAGACGAACAGGGTCACCGCCTTGGCGCCGAGCGAGGTGGTCAGCCAGCCGACCGGCTCCACGCCGAAGATTCCGAGCGCGTCGTTGACCAGACCGAACTCCTGGTTGAACAGGTAGGCCATCACCAGTGAGACCGAAGCCGCGGACAGGATCAGCGGGAAGAACAGCGCCGATCGGAAGAACGCGCGCAACCACGACGGCATCCTGGACTGCACCAGGACAGCGAGCAGCAGGGCCACGGTGAGCTGCACGAGGACGGCGGCGATGACGAACCCGATCGTGTTCAGGAACGCCACGCTCACCGTCGGGTCGGTGAACAGCTCGATGAAGTTCGCCAGCCCGACGAACTCCGGCGGAGTGATGATGTCCCACCGGAAGAATGCCAGGATCAGAGAGCCGATGATCGGAACGCCCCAGAACAAGCCGAGCCCGAGCACGGTGGGAGCGAGGAACGCGGCAACGAGGAGACGGCGGGGCCGTGGGGCCGAGCGCCGGTCGCTCGAGGGCTCGGCAGCGGCATCCGCGGGTACGGCGGTCGCCGTGGGTGTGGTTGTCATGCGTCCTCCTCCAGAGCGCGTTCCAGGTCGCGTTGCATGGTTTCCAGACCGCGTCGCACGCCCTGGGGTCCGTTGGTCAGCGTGGCGACGACGTTCTTGATCAGTGCCTGCTCCACGGCGGCCTGCTGAGGTGGCGCGGGCATCGGACCGGTGGTCGGGAACTTGTCGAGCGTGTCGTAGAAGACCTGCCAGTGCTCCGGGCCGGTACCGGCGCCGTACCGCTCGTCGTTCAAGGAGCGGCGAGGCAGCGAGCTGTCCGGATCCGGGTGCGCCAGGCTCATCCCCTCCACCGAGACGGCGTACTTCACCCACTCCCATGCTTCGTCCTGTCGCTCCGAGGTGCTCATGATGGCGTAGCCACCCGCGCCGAACTGGTGCCGCTGGCTGCGCATCCGTGGAAAGTACGTCACGTCGTACTCCTCGCCCGCGACGCCAGCATCGTCCAGGCCCTTGACCCAGAACCCGCCGGCGGGGGTCATGCCGACCTGGCCCGAGGCGAACAAGGAGATCAGCTCGTTGCCTCCGCCGTGCGCGGGGCTCGCGGCCACCCCCTCGCGAACCATGCGTTCGAGCACGTGGAAGCTCTCCACCGTTCGTTCGTTGAGGGCATCGGCATGCTGCCAGAGGTACCCGCCACCCCGCGGCTCCTCCGCCGGATAGAACGTCGACCACAACCAGTCCCCGCCGGGTGCCTTCTCCTCCGTGAGGAAGCTCGTGTCGTTGATGTACAGCCAGGGCACGACGCCACCCCAGAGCCGGTTGTTCCAGAAGAACGGGAGGAAGGAGCCGGTTGCTGACTGCTTCATCTGCTGCGCGAAGGAGAAGAAGTCGTCGACGGACCAGTTGTCGTCGGGTCGGTCCAGGCCGGCGCGGTCCATCGCCGCAGTGCTGTAGAAGACGTTGGCCGCATTGAAGTTGTCCGGCAGCATGTACAGGCTGCCCTTGTAGACCATCGACTCGACGAGCGCGGGATGGACATCGTCGAAGTAGTTCTGCATCTCAGCGGCATCGCGCCGGACGAACTCGTCCAGCGGTTGGGCCAGGCGTTCGGCGAAGAGCTGCGTGCCCTCGGTGGCCACCGTCACCACGTCAGGCGGGGTGCCGGCCGCGATCAGGGTCAGGATCTTCGCGAAGTAGTCACCCCAGTCGGTGCCCTGGATGGGTCTGAGACGGACCGGGATGTCCGGATGGGCGCGCTGGAACCCGTCCACGAGAGCGGCGCGGGCGGCAGCGTCCTGCGAGGTGCCGAAGATCGCGACGGTCAACGCATCCTCGCCGCGGCCGGGAATGTCCCGACCGGTCAGCCGGGGTATCGACAACGCGGTTCCGACAGCGCCGGCGCCGAGGGCACCGATGAGGGCTCGACGGGACAGATCAACCATGGCGTCCTACCTCGGGAATCATCTTTGATAAATGCATTCAGCAGATGGCAACCTAACACTCACGAGACGAGGTGGCAATAGCCTGGTATCTTGCGGATACAAATGGGTCGCGTGATCAGGCGGCGCATGCTGAACTGATTCAGCATCGTCGTGTGACACCAGGAAGGAGGACGTCGGTGAGCAGGACGCCGCGTCGACGCCCGACACTCGCGGACGTGGCCGATCGCGCCGGGCTGTCCAAGGCGGCGGTGAGCATGATCCTGAACAACCGCCCCGGATCCAGGCTCTCCGCCGAGGCCGCCGAGCGGGCTCGCCGGGCGGCGGCCGAGCTCGGCTACCGACCCAACCCGGCAGCGCAGAGCCTGCGGCTGGGCAAGACCCGCACGATCGGCTTCATCTCCGACCACGTGACCCTCACTCGATACGCCTCCGGTCTCATCCGAGGCGTGCTCGACGAGGCCCGCGAGCACGAGCACAGCGTGCTCCTGGCGGAGACCGGGAGCGAGCCGAACGGGCTGGTCGAGGCAGTGCAGATGATGCTGGACCGCCGGGTGGACGGCATCGTCGTCGGGCTGATGGCGGCGCGGTTGATCGACGTGCCCGAAGTTCCGGCGGAGGTCCCGGTGGTCGTGGTCAACGGCAGCAGCTCCGCCCGCCATCCGAACGTCCTGCCCGACGAGCGTGCGGGCGGGTACGCGATGGCCCGGCTGCTCGCCGACCGTGGGCACCGCCGGATCGGGCTGATCGGCGACCTGCCCCGGATCGCCGGCAATCCCCGACGAAGCGTGACGATCGGGCTGCGATTCGCCGGCATCGAGGAGGCGTTCGACGAGCACGGCATCGTCGCCGAACGGGTGGCGCTGGAGACATGGCGCCCGAGCGACGGCTACGACGGTGCACGTCACCTGCTCGCCGAGCACCCCGACCTGACGGCCATCCTTGCCGGTAACGACAACGTCGCTTTCGGCGTCTACCAGGCGCTCGCCGAGCTCGGTCTGCGCATCCCGGACCAGATCTCGGTCGCCTCCTTCGACGATGAGCAGCTCGCCTCCTACCAGCGGCCAGGCCTGACCACCGCCCGTCTGCCGTACCAGGAGATGGGGCGGCATGCGGTGCAGATGCTGATCGGTGATCGCCAGCCCGGCCACGAGCTGCTGCCGATGCCCGTGGTCGACCGTGACTCGGTCGTACCCGCAGACCACCATCGCTCCCATGCCGAGGCACTTCTCGGCGCTCCTGACGAGAGGCAGACGTGACCGAGAGAAGCTCCCCCGCCCGACCCTGGACCCAGCGACCGCACATCCACTTCGCCCCCCGACGCAACTGGATGAACGACCCCAACGGGCTGGTCTGCCACGACGGCACGTACCACCTGTTCTTCCAGTACAACCCGCACGAGCCCGTGCACGGGCACATGAGCTGGGGGCATGCCACCAGCTCTGACCTCATCGGCTGGCACGAGGAGCCGGTCGCGATCCGGCACTCCGACCACCAGCAGATCTATTCCGGCTCGGTGGTCGTCGACCACGACAACACCAGCGGACTGGCCACCGGAGGTGCGCCGGTCCTGGTCGCGGTGTACACGCTTGCTCCCTATGACAGACGGCAGCCTCAGGTGCAGGCCCTGGCCTACAGCAACGACGGTGGCAGCACCTGGCGGCAGTACGCGGGCAACCCGGTGCTCGACCGGTCCTCGAGGCACTTCCGGGACCCGAAGGTGTTCTGGTACGACGGTCCGGCAGGGAGCTACTGGGTGATGGTCGCCGTCGAGGCAAAGGAACGGCGCGTGCTGTTCTACCGCTCGGACGACCTGATCCGGTGGGAGTACCTGTCCGACTACGGGCCGGCCGGGGCGGTCTCCGGGGTCTGGGAATGCCCGGACATGTTCCCGCTCGCGTTGGACGGCAACGAGGCCACGATCCGATGGGTGCTGGTGATCAGCGTGAATCCCGGGGCACTCGCTGGTGGTTCGGGGACCCAGTACGTCGTCGGAGACTTCGACGGCGTCCGGTTCGTCCCGGACGAGCCGGCACCGCCGAGCAAGGCCGAATCGGCGTTCCAGTTCCAGGGTCGCGAGGAGCTGGAGAGTCTTGACTGGCTCGATTATGGCCGGGACTGCTATGCCGGTGTGACTTACTCCGGCACGTCGGATCGAGTGCTGATCGCCTGGATGTCCAACTGGGAGTACGCACGCGACTTTCCCACCGCTCCGTGGCGCGGCACGATGACCCTGCCGCGGCGGCTCGAGCTCGTGACCCGCGGGGGAAGGGCGCGGCTGCGGCAGACACCGGTCGTGACCGCCGGCGTAGTGGTCGAGGAGCTCGGCGCACACAGCGGTCCGACAGCAGTGACCATGTCCACACCCCTGCCGCCGGCCGCCCGGATCGACCTCCGGGCCCACGTACCTGAGGGCGGGACGTTGCAGCTGCGGCTGTGCCACGGTGCCGATGGCGCCGACGGCGTGGTGGTGCTGTGGCGCGACGGGCGCGTCGTCGTCGATCGATCGGCTGCCCGGGCAGACTTCGGCTCGGCTTTCGGCGGCATGAGCGAGGCGAAGGTCGGCGTGGGTGCGGTGGAGGCCAGCATCTGGCTGGACGCTGGCTCGATCGAGCTGGTCACGGCCGCGGGGACGTGCACGATGACCGAGCTGCACTTCGCCTCCGGCTCCGGACTGACCGTGGAGAGCACAGGAGCCGCTCGGCTGGACCAGCTCGCGGTCAGCGACCTGACCGCGTGAAAAAACGGCTGAACCTTCATCAGGTGAGGGCTCAGCCGTTCACGATGTCGCGAGGCACCAACAGTGCCCCCGGCGGGATTCGAACCCACGACCTTCTGCTCCGGAGGCAGACGCTCTATCCACTGAGCTACAGGGGCTTTCGCCGCTGCGTGAGCCTACCAGGGGTCGGGCCGATGATCGAAATCGGCCCGGCTCGTCCTGCCCAGGGCCGGCCCGTAGCATGGCAGGCCGGATCTGCTGCACCCGTTGTCGACCGGAGGAGGGCGCGGTGACCTCGAACCAGCCTGCGCGCCAGGGCCGTGGCCGCGGCCGGGCCTGGGTGCCACTGCCGGCGCGGCGCCACCGCCGGCCCGCACGGCCCACCCGCCGCTGACCCGACGATGCACGACGAGCTGACCGACCTGCTGGGCCGGCACGCGCGCGCGCTCGGGCTCCTCCCACCGGCGCGCATCCCGCTGCGTCCGGTGCGCCGGGGGGTGCCGGGAGACTGGTCCACCGCGCTGGCGCACACCCTCGCCGGTCCCGGGCGGCCGGCGGGCGACATCGCCCGGGCGCTCGCTGGCACGCTCCGGGACGATCCGGCCCTGGCCGCGGTGCACGCGGACGGCGCCTCCCTCACCCTGACCCTGACCACCGCTGCCCTCGCCGGCGGGGTGCAGCGCCTGCTCGAGCGGCCCGCGGTGCCCGGGAGGGAGGAGACCCGGTGCCCACCCGCCGTCGCCGAGACGGAGGCGTCGCTGCGCCCGGTGGCCTTCGCCCACGCCCGGTGCCGGAACGTGGCCAGGGTGGCCCGCGCGCACGGCGTACGCCCGGTGCCAGGTGAGGAGCTCGAGCACGCCCTTGCCGCCGTCGTCGAGGAGGAGACCACCCGGGAGCTGCTGGTGCTCCTGGGCGCCTTCGCCCCCGCGCGCGGGGTGGGCAGCCGGACCGACGGCGACCCGCCCGCCGGCCTCCGCGTGCTGCTCGGCCACCTGGCCGCCACCTACCAGGACTTCTACGCCGGCACCCGCACCGCACCACGAGGCGCCGAGCCGGTAACCTCGATCCACGGCACCCACCTGACCTTGACCGAGGCGACCTCGGCCGCGCTCGCCGCCGGCCTGACCACCCTCGGCATCCCCGCCCCGGAGCACCTGTGACCCACCCCGAAGCCAGCGGCCTGTGGCCGGAGAACCTCACCATCGTCGACGGCGTCTGGCACCTGGGCGGCATCCCGCTCACCGAGCTCGCGGAGCGGTTCGGCACTCCCTCCTACCTGCTCGACGTGCCCGGTCTGCGCGCCCGGGCAGCGCGCTACCGTGCCGCGTTCAGCGAGGCCTTCGCCCCGGCACCGGCCGAGGTCTACTACGCGGGCAAGGCGTTCCTGTCCACCGCCGTGGCCCGGTGGATGCACGCCGAGGGGCTGCGCATCGACACCGCATCCGGCGGCGAGCTCGCCACCGCCCTGGCCGCCGGTGTGCCCGGTGCGGACATCGGACTGCACGGGAACAACAAGTCCGACGCGGAGATCGACCTGGCGCTGGAGACCGGGGTCGGCCGGATCGTCATCGACTCCCTGGACGAGATCGACCGGGTGGAAGCGCTCGCCGCCGCCCGCGGGGTGCGGGCGCCGGTGATGGTGCGGGTGACCACCGGGGTGCACGCCGGCGGCCACGAGTTCATCGCCACCGCGCACGAGGACCAGAAGTTCGGCCTCTCCCTGGCCAGCGGTGCCGCCGCCGAGGCCCTCGCCCGCATCGAGGCCCGCGAGTACCTCGAGCTGCTCGGGCTGCACTCCCACATCGGCTCCCAGATCCTCGACCCGGCGGGCTTCGCGGCCGCCGCCCGCGCCCTGCTCGGCCTGCGCGCCGAGCACGCCGAGCGCAGCGGCACCCTGCTGCCCGAGCTCGACCTCGGCGGTGGGTACGGCATCGCCTACCTGCCCGACCAGCACGAGGTGGACATCACCACCCTGGCCGCCTCCCTGGCCCGCACCTGCACCGAGGAGTGCGAGCGGCTGGGCACTCCGATGCCGGCGTTCTCCTTCGAGCCCGGCCGGGCGATCATCGGGCCGAGCATGCTCACCCTGTACCGGGTGGGCACGGTCAAGCCGGTGCCGGTCTCGGCCGAGCTGACCCGCTGGTACGTGGCCGTGGACGGTGGGATGAGCGACAACATCCGCCCCGCGCTCTACGACGCTCAGTACCACGCGGCCCTGGTGCGCACCTCCGACGCGGAGCCGGTGCTCGCCCGGGTGGTGGGCAAGCACTGCGAGAGCGGGGACATCGTGGTGCACCAGGTGCAGCTGCCCGGCGACGTGCGCGCCGGTGACCTGCTCGCCGTGCCCGCGACCGGTGCCTACGGGCGGTCGATGGCCAGCCAGTACAACCTGCTGCCGCGCCCCGGGGTGGTGGCCGTGGGGGACGGTGCGCCGCGGGAGATCGTCCGCCGGGAGACCATCGAGGACATCCTCGCCCTCGACCTCGGGTGAGCCCGCCGCGGCCCACCCCACCCACGCTCATCGGCCCACCCCACCGCGCGTGAATCGATTCACTCGTGCGTTGGTGCGCTGAGTCGTGCTCCCGGGGCACGAGCCATCGGGCCAGCTGCCGAGCGCGCCAGGGGGAGGCAGCCGGGGGCGAGGGGGCCAGCTGCCGAGCGGGCTGGGGCACGAGCCATCGCGCCAGCTGCCGAGCGGGCCAGGGGGCGGGCGGACCGGGGCCCGGCGTCCACTCTGCGGCACGCCCGGAGGCGCTGCGGCCGCTGCGTCTATTGTGGAGCCGGCGTGGGCGGGTCGGCCCATGCCCGCCTCGACCCGGAAGGACAGCATGAACGAAGGTGCCCGCAGGGTGCGTGTGGCCGTGCTCGGCTGCGGAGTGGTCGGCACGGAGGTGGTCCGCTCGCTCGTGCAGCAGGCCGACGAGCTGCACTCCCGCACCGGGACGCGCCTGGACCTGGTGGGTATCGGCGTCCGGTCCACCACCACCCCGCGCGATCCGGTGGTGCCGACCGAGCTGCTCACCGACGACCTGCCCGCGCTGGTGCGCCGCGCCGACCTGGTGATCGAGCTGCTCGGCGGTATCGAACCGGCCCGCCAGCTGATCCTGGACGCGATCGGCGCCGGTGCGAGCGTGGTGACCGCGAACAAGGCCCTGCTCGCCGCGCACGGCCCGCAGCTGTACGAGGCCGCCGACGCCGCACGCACCGACCTGTTCTTCGAGGCCGCCGTCGCCGGAGCGGTCCCGGTGGTGCGCGGCCTGCGCGAGTCCCTCGCCGGTGACCGGGTCACCCGGATCCTGGGCATCGTCAACGGCACCACCAACTACATCCTGGACGAGATGACCAGCTCGGGCCTGGACTTCGAGACCGCTCTGGCCCAGGCCCAGCAGCTCGGCTATGCCGAGGCCGACCCCACCGCGGACGTCGAGGGCCTGGACGCCGCTGCGAAGGCCGCGATCCTCGCCTCGCTGGCGTTCCACTCCCGCACCTCGCTGACCGACGTGCCGGTGCAGGGCATCAGCGAGATCACCCCGGCGGACATCGCCTCCGCCGCACAGACCGGGCACGTGATCAAGCTGCTCGCGATCGCCGAGGTCGGGGCGCACGGCGAGCGGCCCGGGATCGCGGTGCGCGTGCACCCTGCGCTGGTGCCCACCGACCACCCGCTGGCGAGCGTGCGCGGCCCGTACAACGCCGTGTTCGTGGAGGCGGCCGCCGCCGGCACGCTGATGTTCTACGGTGCCGGCGCCGGGGGAGTGGCCACCTCCAGCGCGGTCCTCGGCGACGTGGTCGCGGCGGCCCGCAACGTGGTCAACGGCGGCAAGGCACCCGCAGAGTCCGCCTACGCCGCCCTGCCGCCCATGCCCGCCGAAGCGGTGCGCACCCGCTACCAGATCCGCATCGAGGTGGCCGACCAGCCCGGGGTGCTCGCCGAGGTCGCCGCCCTGGTCGCCCGTCGTGGAGTGTCGATCGAGACCGTCCGGCAGGGGGCGCACGAGGTCGCCGACGACGTCGCCGAGCTGGTGATCGTGACGCACGAGGCGAGCGAGTCCGCGCTGGCCGCCACGGTCGTGGACCTCGATACCCTCGAGGTGATCAAGCGGATCACCTCGATCCTGCGTGTGGAAGGAAACTGATGGCCCAGCCGTGGCGCGGCGTGATCGCCGAGTACTTCGACCGTCTCCCGTTCACCGAGGGCGACCCGGTGGTCACCCTCGGGGAGGGCGGCACCCCGTTGGTGGCCGCGCCGGCGCTGTCCGCGGCCACCGGGGCGGAGGTGTACCTCAAGGTCGAGGGCGCCAACCCGACCGGGTCGTTCAAGGACCGCGGCATGACCGTGGCGATGAGCAAGGTGCTCGCCGAGGGTACGCAGGCCGTGGTCTGCGCCTCCACCGGGAACACCTCGGCCTCGGCCGCCGCCTACGCTGCGCATGCGGGACTGACCTGCGCGGTGGTGCTGCCGCACGGCAAGATCGCCGCCGGCAAGCTGGCCCAGGCGATCGTGCACGGGGCGCAGCTGCTCGCCGTGGACGGCAACTTCGACGACTGCCTGCGGATCGTGCGCGAGCTGGCCGAGACCTACCCGGTCGCGCTGGTGAACTCGGTGAACCCGTTCCGCCTGCAGGGCCAGAAGACCGCCGCGTTCGAGGTGGTCGACGCCCTCGGCGACGCCCCCGACCTGCACGTGCTCCCGGTCGGCAACGCCGGCAACATCTCCGCCTACTGGATGGGCTACCGCGAGTACGCCACCG
>CAZMDO010000035.1:0-16502 GCA_964564445.1 uncultured Ruaniaceae bacterium
TCGGCGGCGGCTGGTACGAGCACGAGTGGCGCGCCTACGGCTACGGCTTCCCGCGCGCCGGGCTCCGCCTGGGGATGCTGGACGAGGGGGTGCAGATCATGCGTCAGGCCTGGCGGGACGGCGTGGCCACCCTGGACGGGGAGCACTACCAGGTCGACGGTGCGATCGTGCGGCCCACCCCGCTGCAGCCGGGCGGGCTGCCGCTGTGGATCGCCGGCGGTGGCGAGAAGGTGACGCTGCGGATCGCGGCCCGGTACGCCACGCACACGAACTTCGACGGCTCCCCGGAGGGGTTCGCGCACAAGAGCGAGGTGCTCCGCGAGCACTGCGCGGCCGAGGGTACCGACTTCGAGGCGATCACCCGGTCGGTGAGCTACAACGTGGCGATCGGCGCCACCGAGGCGGAGGTGGCCGACCGGCTGCGCCTGCTGCAGGAGCGGATGACCGCCAGCCTCGGCGCCGAGCAGGCGGCCCGGATCGTCGCCCAGTACCGCGAGCCCACCTCGCTCGGGGTGGGTACGCCGGAGCAGATCGTCGAGCGGCTCACCGCGATCCGCGACGCCGGAGCCGGGTACGTGATCACCTACTTCCCCGAGGCCGCCTACGACCGGTCCGGGATCGACCTCTTCGAACGGGAGGTCATCGGCGCCCTCGACACCGGCGACGTCGCCGTCCAGCGGGAACCGGTGACCGCCCCGTGAGCCAGCCTCCTGAGCGCACCCGGATCAGCCGGGACCGCCGGCTCTGGCGCCTGGGCACCCGGCAGATGATCGTCACGCTGGTGCTGATCCTGCTCATCAACCTGGCCGCCCGCCGCCTCGGGCTCAGCTTCGGCGGCAGCATCGTGCTCTGCGCCGCGGTGGCGTTCGCCTGGCCGTTCGTGGCCACCTGGTGGGCGCGCCGCCGCCGCTGAGCGGTCGGCCGGGCCTGCTCAGTCCGGGTCCTCGCCGGAGTCGGTGGTCAGGTCCGGCCGGGGGATCCCGTCGGGGTCGGTCGGGTAGTCCGGGCGCTGGTAGTACGGGTCCGCGCTCTCCGGGTCCGGGCCGGTGACCGGGGCGTCCGCCGGGGGTGGGCTGGCCGGGTAGGCGCCGTCCAGGTACCCACTGTGCTCCCCGTGCTCCTCGCGCCCGCCGCCGCTCGAGCCACGCATCGCTCCTCCTCGTCTCGCCGGTGCATTCAGCATCGGCCGGTTCGCCCGGCCCGGCAAGTCGGTACGGCGGGCGGCGGGGGCTACTGCCCCACCCGCGCGCCGAGCACCACCTCGTCGCCCTCGGTGCGCAGGCTCACCTCGTGCACGCCCAGACCGCCGACGAGGTGGCTGCCCAGGTCGATCTGCCGCCCCTCCCAGGCCTGCAGCTGCCGGCTGACCATCGCCAGCCCCATCGAGACCAGCGGGTTGGCGCTGGTCACGGTCAGGTCGCCGAGGGTGAGCACCATCGCCTCGTCCACGGCGGCCGTGCCCCGACCGTCCACGGTGGCGGACAGGATGCCCCGGCGCACCTGTGCCTGCACGTGCACCCGCGCGCTGGCCCGGCCCTCGGCCTCGACGTGCAGCCGCACCGCGGTGAGGGTGAACCCGCGCTGGGCCAGCAGCGGGCCGCCGAGGCGCAGCAGCGCCTGCTCCAGGTCCCCCACCCGGGCGGAGAGCACCACCCGCCCGTCGGTGCCCGGGCCCGGGGCGTCGTCGTGCGGCACGAGCCAGAGGAGCCCGGCGCCGTCGGTCGCCCAGGCGCCCTGCAGCCGGTGCAGCTCGCCCCGGGCCCGCAGGCGCACCCCGTGCACGGTCACCGGTTCGGCGCTGACCTGCACCTGCTCCACGGTCACCGGGGTGCCGCCGGTGACCGGCACCCGGGAGCCCGTCGGGTCCAGCTCGGCGCCGCCGAGGTCCACCCGGACCGACCCGAGGTGCTCGGCGGTGGTGCCGGTGGCCGCCACCCGTACCAGGCTGGCGTCGGCCGGGCGCAGCAGCGTGGTCAGGCCGGCGGTGAGCCGGTCGGTCAGCTCGTCGTCGGTGGTGGGCACGGGGCCGGGTGAGAACGGCAGCATGGCACCTCGGTGGGGGCTCGGTGGTCGCCGGCCGGCGGACACCGGCCGGCGACCAGCCTACGCAGGTCAGGACGCGTTCTGGGCCGCCGCGCTGAGCAGCTCGACGTAGTCCTGCAGGCCCCAGGTCAGCGACAGCGCCGTCGGCGGGGACATCGCGGCGATCAGCGGGTCTCCGGTCACGGTCGCCACCGCCCCGTCGGCCACCGCCGGGATGGCCTGGGCGTAGGGTTCGGCGAGGAAGGCCTGGGCCGCCTCGTCGGTGGAGGCGTAGGCGACCAGCAGGTCCGAGTCCAGCCGGTCGGTCTGCTCGTAGGACAGCCCGTAGACGAAGGTCTCCCCACCGGTGTCCAGCTCGGTCACGGCTGGTGCGGACTCCAGGCCGAGGTCGAGCAGGAAGGCGACCCGCGCGTCCGCGGGCTTGTACACGTAGAACGTGCCGCCCACGTCCCACACGGCCGCCACCGTCAGGCCCTGCAGCTCGGGGTGGGCCTCGGCGGCCGCCTGCAGCTCACCGTCCAGGTCCGCCACCAGCGCGTCGGCCTCGTCCGCGAGGCCGAGGGAGCGGCCGACGATCTCGATCACGTCCCGCCATGGGGTGGTCCAGGCGGCCTCCGGGTAGGCGACCGTGGGGGCGATCTCGGTCAGCAGCTCGTACTGGTCGGCGGTGATGCCGGAGTAGGGGGCGAGGATCAGGTCGGGCTCGAGCGCATCGATGTCCTCGTAGGCGGGTTCCTCCACGGTGGCGGGGATCATCGTGGGCTCGGCGCCCATCTCCGCCAGCTTCTCGCTCACCCAGGGCAGCCGGCCCGCGTCGTCGACGGCGTAGGTCTGGGTCTCGATGCCGACCGGCACCACCCCGAGGGCGAGGGCGGCCTCGGTGGACCCCCAGCCGAGGGTGACCACCCGGGTGGGCTGGGCCTCGATGGTGGTGGCGCCGAAGGCGTGGGTGATCTCGACCGGCGTCCACTCCCCCTGCCCGCTCGTGGGCTGTTCGGCGGGGGCCTCGTCCGTGCCGCCGCAGCCGGCCAGCAGTGCAGCGGAGGCCACCAGGGCGGTGACCGTGGTGAACGTGCGTCGGTTCATCTAGCTCTCCTCATGGTTGGGGCGGGTGCGGTGGATGGGGACCACCATCGGGGTGCCGGTCACCGGGTCGTCGATCACCTGGGCAGCCAGGCCGAAGGCCTCCTGCACGACGGCGGGAGTCACCACCTCCGGGGGCGTCCCGGTGGCCTGCACGCGTCCGGCGTGCATCACCACCAGGTGGTCGGCGTAGCGGGCGGCCAGGTTCAGGTCGTGCAGCACCATCACCACGGTGGTGCCGCGTTCGGCGTTCAGGCTGCGGAGCAGGTCGAGCACGTCCAGCTGGTGCGCCACGTCCAGGAACGTGGTCGGTTCGTCCAGGAGCAGCACGCCGGTGTCCTGAGCGATCGCCATGGCGATCCAGACCCGCTGCCGCTGGCCACCGGAGAGGGAGTCCACCTCCCGGTCGGCCAGGTGCAGGGTGCCGGTGCGCACCAGCGCGGCCCCGACGGCCTCCTCGTCCGCGGGCGTCCACTGCCGGAACCAGTGCTGGTGCGGGTACCGGCCGCGGGCGACCAGGTCCGCCACGGTGATCGACTCCGGCGCCACCGGGGACTGCGGCAGGATGCCGAGCACCTGCGCCACCTGCCGCGCGGGCCGGGTGTGCACCGCCTGGCCGTCCAGGAGCACCTGCCCGGAGGCCGGTCGCAGCAACCGCGCCATCCCGCGCAGCAGGGTGGACTTGCCGCACCCGTTCGCCCCGACGATCACGGTGACCTGCCCGGGCGGGACGCTCAGGTCCAGGTCGGTCACCACGGGGGCGGCGCCGTAGCCAAGGCTGAGCCGCTCGGCGCGCAGCTGGTGCCCGGTGCTCATCGGCTGCTCCTCCTGCTCGTGCCGGTGGCCAGCAGCCAGAGCAGGTAGGGGGCGCCCACCACGCCGGTGACGATGCCCACGGGTACCTCCAGGGTGGTCAGCAGCTGGTCGCAGACCAGCTCGGCGGCCAGCACCACCACCGCACCGACCAGTGCGGCCGGCAGCAGCGCGGCCCCGGCCGAGGGCAGCAGCCGCCGGGCGATCGGTGCGGACATGAACGCCACGAACGCCACCGGTCCGACGAACGCGGTGGCCACGGCCGCCAGCGCCACCCCGACCAGCAGCACCAGCAGCCGGCTGCGGGTGACCGCGACACCGAGCCCGGCGGCGGTCTCGTCGCCCAGCTGCATCGCCCGCAGCCGCCACCCGGCGTACCCGGCCAGCGGGGCCAGCACGAGCAGGCAGAGGGTGAGGGACCCGACGGCGCCCCAGCTGGGTGTGCCGATCGACCCGACCATCCACACCAGCGCCGAGCGGACCTCGTCCACCTGGCTGCGGGTGATCAGGTAGCCGATGCCGGACTGGCACACGAACGCCAGGCCCACCCCGACGAGCACGAACCGGTAGCCGCTGAGCTCACCGCTCCAGGACAGCAGCAGGATCGCCCCGGCGACCACCACGGCCCCGGCGAAGGCGGCCACCGAGACCCACGCGCCGGTCAGGCCGGCGAACAGGATCGCCCAGGCGCCGGCCACCGAGGCCCCGCCGGTCACCCCGATGATGTCCGGGCTGGCCAGCGGGTTGCGCAGCACCACCTGGAACAGCGCACCCGCCAGGGCGAACGCCGCCCCCGCGGCCACGCACATCGCCACCCGGGGCAGCCGCAGCCGCAGGGCGAACGACCGGTCACCGCCCAGCCCGAGCAGATGCTCGGCATGCGCGACCACCGCGTCCACGCCCACCCCCCACAGCAGCGACAGCGCGATCAGCAGCAGGACCAGACCGCCGAGAGCGGCGACCACGGCGCGGTAGCGTGCACCGGCACCGGTGCGCAGCCGGGCCACCGGCTCCGCACGGGCGACCGTCCCGGTCGCGGCGCTCACACCTGCACCAGCCGTACCCGACGCACGATCGCGATCATCACCGGTGCACCGACGGCCGCGACCACCAGTCCCGCCTCCAGCTCGGTGCGAGGCACGACCAGCCGGCCGAGCACGTCGGCGGCCAGCAGCAGCACCGGGCCGTACAGCAGGCTCGCGCCGAGGATCCACCGGTAGTCCGGGCCGACGAGCATCCGCGCCAGGTGCGGCACCACCAGACCGACGAACACGATCGGCCCGGCCAGTGCGGTGGCGGTGCCGGCGAGCAGCACCACCGCTCCGGCGCAGACCACGCGGGTCAGGCCGAGCCGGACCCCCAGGCCGCGGGCCAGGTCGGTGCCCATCGCCACCAGGTTCAGCTGCCGGGTGGCCACCACGGCCAGCAGCAGGCCGACGGCGAGGAACGGCGCCAGCGCCCAGGTGGTGGCCAGGTGGGCCGGGCCGTCGCGGCCGGCCAGGGAACCCACCGACCAGAACCGGTAGGTGTTCACGGTGCGGGTGTTGGACAGCAGGATCAGGGTGATCACCGAGGTCACGCCTGCGGTCACGGCGGTGCCGGCCAGGGCCAGGGTGACCGGGGTGGCCCCGTCCCGGGCGAACGAACCGACCAGGTACACCACCACGGTGGCCAGCGCCGCGCCACCGAGGGCGAACCAGATGAACGCGCTCGGCCGACTGACGCCGAGGTAGGTGATCGCCAGCACCACCAGCAGCGAGGCTCCCGCGTTCACCCCGAGCAGGCCCGGGTCGGCCAGCGGGTTGCGGGTGATGCCCTGCATCACCGTGCCGGCGGCCGCCAGGCACGCGCCGACCAGCAGGCCGAGCAGCGTGCGCGGCAGCCGCTGGTGGACCACCACGTCCTGGCCGTGCACCCCGGCCTGGTGGTTGGTCAGCGCCTGCCAGACGGTGCCCAGGTCGATCTCCCGGGAGCCGAGGGCCAGGCTCGCGGCCACGACGAGCAGGAGCAGGGCGAGGCCCACGACCAGGGTGAGGCTGCGCCGTCGGGCATGGCGGGAGGTCCGAGCAGGGGGCAGCAACGCCCCGGTCAGGTCCGGGGTGGAGGGCTCGGCCTGGGCGAGGCTCACTGCCCTTCGGCGCGCCCCTGGCGCCAGTAGCCCATGAACGCGACCCGGCGGCGGCACACGCCCACCTCGGCGACCAGGAACCTGCGCAGGGTCTTGATCACGGCGGCCTCACCGGCGAACCAGGCGTAGAACTCGCCGCCGCAGCGCTCCCCGCGGCCGCAGGCGTCGATCGGCTGCACCTGCAGGACGGGTGAGTCCCAGAGCAGCTGGGCGTCCACGTCGACGTCCTCCAGCGTCTGCGGCACGACCGCCTTCGCCGGGGAGATCGCGTCCAGGTGCCGGGCCGCCCAGTCCCGCACCGCCGGCACCAGCGCGTGCCCGTGCGGGTGGTCCTCGCGGGCCAGCCAGGTGATGTCGGCGCCCTGCGGCAGGTGCACGTCGAGGAAGTCGGCGGAGGTGGGCACCTCGATGAACGCGTGCGCCGTGCGGCCGGGCTCGAGCGCCTCGAGGATCGCGCAGATCGCCGGTGCGGCCGTCTCGTCCCCGGCGAGCAGCATCTCCCGGGCAGCCCCCGGCGCCCAGTCCCGCCCGCCGGCAGAGTGGATCGACCGGGAGTCCGGGCCGACCACGACCAGCTCGTCGCCCACCGCGGCCCGCTGCACCCACCGGGAGGCCGGCCCCGCGTCACCGTGGACGACCATGTCCACGTCCACCTCGGCGCGCCCGGGTCGCACCGCGCGCACCGTGTAGGTGCGCATCGGGCTGCGCTGCTCCTCGGGCAGGCTGCGCCAGTCCTCGTACCAGGTGCCGCGGCGGATCGCCTCGTCGTCGTCGGCCCCGACGTCGGTCAGGTGCCCGTCCGCTGCCGGGAAGAGCAGCTTGATGCGCTGGTCGTCGCCGTCGGTGCCGAAGTGACCCAGCTGCGCCCCGGTGAGCGTGATCCGCACGAAGTGCGGGCTGAGCCGGTGCACCCGGCGCACGCTGGCCCGGAACGGGCGGTAGGCGGGGCGATCATCCTTGTCCGGGAGGGGTGCCGCGGCGAGGTGGGCGGCGGCCACGGACTGCGTGGTGGAGACGGCCATGGGTCTAGTGAACCACGCCGGGGGCAGATACGTCACGTCGCCCTTTCATATATCGAGGGACGGCGGGCGTCGCACGAGCCGACACACGCTGAGACAGATCTGCTCACCAGGCGGTCACTTGTGTACCCTCGTGCGGACCATCCGGAACAGAAGGCACAGCGATGACGCGCACTCCCACCACCCTGCTCGGCGCCACGGCGCTCGCCGCCACCCTGGCCCTGACCGCCTGCGGCGGCGACGGCTCGGACGAGGCCGGCGGCCAGGACTCCTACCAGATCGGCATCACCCAGATCGTCGAGCACCCGTCGCTGGACGCGGCCCGGGAGGGGTTCAAGCAAGCGCTCGCCGATGCCGGGCTGGAGGTCAGCTACGACGAGCAGAACGCCCAGGGCGACCAGTCCACCGCCACCTCGATCGCCACCACGTTCGCCGGCGACGACCTGGACCTGGTGCTCGCGATCGCCACCCCGACCGCACAGGCCACCGTGCAGGCGATCACCGACGTGCCGGTGCTGATCACCGCGGTGACCGACCCGGTGGAGGCCGGGCTGGTGGACAGCTGGGACGCCCCCGGCGGGAACGTCACCGGCACCTCCGACATCAACCCGGTGGACGAGCAGCTCTCCCTGCTGACCGAGCTGGCGCCGGACGCGCACACCATCGGCATCGTCTACAGCGCCGGCGAGGTGAACTCCCAGATCCAGGTGGACCTGGCCCGCACCGCCGCCGAGGACCTGGGTCTGCAGATCGAGGAGGCGACCGTGACCAACTCCTCGGAGGTGCAGCAGGCGGCCTCCTCCCTGGAGGTGGACGCCTTCTACGTGCCCACCGACAACACCGTGGTCTCCGCCCTGGAGTCGCTGCTGCAGGTGGCCGAGTCCCGCTCGCTGCCGGTGATCGCGGCCGACGGCGCGAGCGTGGAGCGCGGCGCGCTGGGCACCTACGGGCTGGACTACGAGCGGCTCGGCTACCAGACCGGCGAGATGGCGGTGCAGGTGCTCACCGAGGGCGCCGACCCCGCCGAGATGCCGATCGAGACGCTGACCGAGCTCTCCCTGATCCTGAACTCCGCCACCGCCGAACGGATCGGGGTGGAGCTGCCGGCTGAGCTGGTGGACACCGCGGACACCGTCTACGAGTGATGCTCCTGCGATGATCGGAGCACTCGAGCTCGGCCTCATCTATGCGGTGATGGCGCTGGGGGTCTACCTGACCTTCCGCATCCTGGACTTCCCGGACCTGACCGTCGACGGGTCGTTCACCACCGGTGGCGGCACCGCCGCGGTCCTGATCATCGGGGGCACCCCGCCGTGGCTGGCCACGCTCGCCGGCGCGGGTGCGGGTCTGGTGGCCGGGGCGATCACCGGGGTGCTGCACACCAAGGGGCGGATCAACGCGCTGCTGGCCGGCATCCTCACCCAGATCGGGCTGTACTCGATCAACCTGCGGATCATGGGCGCCCCGAACCTGCCGCTGCTGCGCGAGCACACGCTGATCACGCCGCTGCGCGAGGCGGACCTGCTCGGGGGTGCGGTCGCGGTGGCGCTGTTCGCCGGTGTGGCGCTGCTGGTCAAGCTGGTGCTGGACTGGTTCCTGCACACCGACCAGGGTCTGGCGCTGCAGGCCACCGGCGACAACGAACGGATGATCCGCAGCTTCGGGGTGAACACCGACCGCAGCAAGATCATCGGCCTGGCGCTCTCCAACGGCCTGGTCGGGCTGTGCGGGGCGATCGTGGTGCAGTACCAGGGCTTCGCGGACATCTCCATGGGCATCGGGCTGATCATCGCCGGCCTGGCCTCGGTGATCGTGGGCCAGGCGCTCGTCCCGTCCCGGCTGATCTTCTGGGCGACCACCGCCGTGGTGGCCGGGTCGGTGGTCTACCGGCTGGCCATCCAGATCGCCCTGGAGCTCGGCCTGAAGGCGAACGACATGAAGCTCATCTCCGCGCTGCTGGTGATCATCGCCCTGCTGCTGCCCCGCTGGTCCCCGCTGCGCCGGCTGCCCACGCTGCGGTCGTTGACGCGCTCCTCGGCGGTCTCGGCGAACGGGGATGGGCGCTGATGCTCGAGCTGACCGGGGTCGCCAAGACCTTCTTCGCCGGCACCGTGAACGAGCGGCAGGCGCTGCGGGACGTGAGCCTGCACCTGGCGCCTGCGGAGTTCGTCACGGTGATCGGCTCCAACGGTGCCGGCAAGTCCACGCTGCTGAACATCGTGGCCGGTGCGCTCACCCCGGACCGGGGCCGCGTGCGCATCGACGGCACCGACGTGACCTGCCTGCCCGACCACCGCCGGGCGCGCACCATCGGCCGGGTGTTCCAGGATCCGATGGCCGGTACCGCACCGTCGATGACGATCGAGGAGAACCTGGCGATCGCATACTCCCGCGGACACCGGCGCGGGCTGCGGCGCGGGGTGACCCGGGCCAAGCGGGACCTGTTCCGGACCGAGCTGGCCGCTCTCGAGCTCGGTCTGGAGGACCGGCTGAGGACCACGGTGGGGCTGCTCTCCGGTGGGCAGCGGCAGGCCCTCTCGCTGCTGATGGCGACCTTCTCCGAACCGAAGATCCTGCTGCTGGACGAGCACACCGCGGCACTGGACCCGAAACGGGCCGAGCTGGTGGCGGCGCTGACCACCGCAGCGGTGCAGCGCCATCAGCTGACCACCCTGATGGTCACCCACAACATGGACCAGGCGCTGCGTCTGGGCACCCGGCTGATCATGATGCACGAGGGCCGGATCGTGGTGGACATCGAGGGAGAGCGCAAGCAGCGCGCCACCGTGGCGGACCTGCTCGGCGCGTTCGAGCGGGTCAAGGGCGCCGGGCTGGACGACCGGACCCTGCTGCAGTAGGCGGCCGCGTCTCCCCCGTGCGGCGGAGGCCCGGCACCGGCGCCGCGACTACGCTGGGTGACCATGTCCACCGCTGCCCCCGCCCCGGCGCAGCTCAGTCGCTGGACCCGGTTGTTCCACTGGTTGAACGACCCGCAGGATCCGCACTGGGAGCGCCCGGCACCCACGCGCGCCCAGCGTCGGCACGACCTGCTCGGTGCGGTGCTCGCCCTCGGGATGGGGCTGCTGATGGTGATGTTCGCCAAGTCGTTCGGGATGCGCATCCCCACCGAGGCCGCCTGGCGGGGGTACCTGGCCGTGGCGCTGATGGTGCTGCCGCTGGCGCTGCGGCGCGCCTTCCCGCTGCTCATGCTGGCGAGCGCCTCGGTGCTGTTCCTCGCCCTGAGCTACCTGAGTCCCGAGGCGTCCACCTCGCTGACCTTCCAGGCCGCCTACTTCGTCGCCCTCTACTCCGCGGTCGCCTGGGCGCGGGACCGGCGGGCGCTGTGGATCCTGTGCGCCCTGGTGGTCGTGGAGATGGTGGTCTGGCTGACCGTCGTGTTCACGCTGACGAACGCCTTCTCCGGCGAGGACATGTTCGAGGACGCTGCCGGGCCGATGGCGCCGATGACCGCGTACGTGCTGTTCACCGCGGTGATGAACCTGGCCTACTTCGGCGGTGCGATCCTCATCGGCCGCACCGCCTGGCGCGGTGCCCTGGAGCGCAGCCGCGCCGACGCCCATGCCGAGCAGCTGGTCGAGCAGGCCGGTGAGCTGGCCCGGCGGGCCGTGGTCGACGAACGGATCCGGATCGCCCGCGAGCTGCACGACGTGGTGGCCCACCACGTCTCGGTGATCGGGGTGCAGGCGGCGGCCGCCCGGCGGGTGATGGACCGCTCCCCGGAGCAGGCGGCGACCGCGCTGCGCACCGTGGAGGCGGCGAGCCGGCAGGCGGTCACCGAGATGCGCTCCCTGCTCAAGGTGCTCCGCGACGACGAGGGCGAGGCGTCCGCCGATGGTGTCCGGCTGCCCGAGCCGGGGCTGGCGGACCTGGACGACCTGGCCCGCGCGCACGGCGACGCCGGCCTGCAGGTGAGCGTACACCGGGTAGAGGCCTCCCCCGGTGACCTGGAGGCGGTCCCGGCCCCGCTGGCGCTGTCCGCCTACCGGTGCGTGCAGGAGTCGCTGACCAACGTCAGCCGGCACTCCACCGCCACCCGGGCGCAGGTGACGGTGCGCACCGGCGGTGAGCCGGCCGAGCGATGGCTCGAGGTGGAGGTGCTCGATGCCGGGCGCCCGCGCCCGGGCTCGGCCGGGACCGGGTACGGTCTGCGCGGCATCACCGAACGTGCCGACCTGCACCAGGGCGTGGCCGAGGTCGGCCCGCGGGAGCACCACCCGGGCTGGCGGGTGCGCGTCCGGTTCCCCCTCCCGCAGTCCCAGCACCTTCCCGCCCCCGCCGAGGAGAGGACCCTGGCATGACGATCCGCGTGGCACTGGTGGACGACCAGTCGCTGGTGCGCTCCGGTTTCGCGATGGTGCTCTCCGTGGAGGAGGACATCGAGGTGGTCGGGCAGGCCGCCGACGGCGCCGAGGCGGTGCAGCTGATCGCCCGGGAGCGTCCGGACGTGGTGCTGATGGACGTGCAGATGCCGGTGCTGGACGGGATCGAGGCCACCCGCCAGGTGGTGGCCGAGGACCTGGCGAAGGTGATCATCCTGACCACCTTCGACCGGGACGACTACCTGTTCGCCGCCCTGCAGGCGGGCGCCAGCGGGTTCCTGCTGAAGAACGCCGACCCGGACGAGCTGGTCGGGGCGATCCACGCCGTCGCCGAGGGGCACGCCCTGCTCAGCCCCGAGGTGACCGTCAAGGTGATCGCCCGGCTCGCCGAGGGCGAGGCGCGCACCGTGCCCACCGCGAGCAGCCCGTCGACGGCGCCCGGTCCCCTGCCGCAGGTGGCCCCACCGGTCGATCCGCTCACCTCCCGGGAGCTGGAGGTGCTGGCACTGCTCGCCGAGGGGATGTCGAACGGGGAGATCGCTGCCGAGCTGTACGTGGGTGAGGCCACGGTGAAGACGCACGTCTCGCACGTGCTCGCCAAGATCGGCGCCCGGGACCGGGTGCAGGCCGTGGTCTACGCCCACCGCGCCGGACTGACCCGGCCGCGCACCGGCGGGTGAGCCTCCGGCTCACAGCTCGACGGCGCGCCCGTCGTACCAGGCCAGGGTGCGCAGCGCGAACGTGGTGAGCCAGCGGGAGGGCCGCCCGGCGGGCACGTCCACCTCGAACCACACCCGGCCGGGGTGGCGGCGCGACTGCCACCAGGTGCCGTCCCCCTGGCGTGCGCTGCGGATCCTCTCGATCGCCTCCGCCATCCGAGGATCCGGGGCGCTGCCGTCGTGCACCGCCGCAGCGCGGAAGTGGTCGGCGGCATTGAGCACGCTGTACACCCACCGCGGCGGGTAGCAGAACTCGTCCACCCAGCGGCCGACCGGTTCGCCTGTGCTCAGCCGGGTGAACAGGTGCCGTTGCAGCAGGTACTCCGCCCCCGCCCGACGCGCGCGGCGGGTGGCCGCGCTGCCGCCGGTGTGCTGCTCGTAGGCGAGCAGCCCCTTGAGCGCGTTCAACGTGGAGTGGAAGGAGGAGACAACCGCTCCGGAGAGCCACTCGCAGTTCCAGCCCCCGTCGGCGAGCTGGTGAGCGACGAACCAGTCGGCCAGGCCGGAGACGTCCACGCCCAGCCAGGCGCCGTTGGCGATCGTCCAGGCGTTGATGCAGCAGTCCACCTCGCCGCCCCAGTAGGGCAGGTCGTCGTACTCCCACCGAGAGTTCTCCGCGAGCAGCTCGGCGGTACGCCGGCGCCGCAGCAGCTCGGCGTCCAGGCCCCACTCGCGCAGCGCGTTCAGCGACCAGGTGGTGGCCGTCCAGGGCTGCCCCTTCTCCTGAGGGCCGGCGTCGGCGGGGAAGAACGCGCCACCGGCCCACTGCCCGTCGTCGTCCTGCAGCGCCAGCAGCCGGGCACCGAACCCCTCGGTGGCGACCCGCGCCCGCGTGGTCCGCCAGTCCCGCTCCGGCGCGCCGAGCAGATCACGCTGCACCTGCCAACGCAGCGCCGGGTCGGAGTCGAGCAGCCAGGCCCGCAGGTCCGTCACCACCCCGGCAGCCTACTCCGGCCGATCCCGGCGGCAGCGGGCCGGTCGGGCGCTGCGCGCCTCTCCCCCACGCGGCGGAGACGCCGCCACGGCCCCGGGCACCGGCCAGGTCGGATCTCCCTCCCCCGGCCGACGCGCCGCCGCGTGCCCCGCCCGTACTGTCGACCCATCAGCCGCAACTCGCAGGGAGCCACGATGACCAGCCCGCCCCAGCTCGACGTCCACCACCTGACCCGGCGCTTCGGTGACAACGTGGCGGTCGACGACGTGTCCTTCTCCGTCCGCCCCGGGGAGATGACCGGGTTCGTCGGTGCCAACGGCGCCGGGAAGACCTCCACGATGCGGATGATCATGGGGGTGCTGGCCATCCACGGCGGCGAGGTGCACTGGGACGGGCGCCCGATCACCCGCGAGGACCGCGCCCGGTTCGGCTACATGCCCGAGGAGCGCGGCCTGTACCCCAAGCAGGGTCTCCTCGACCAGCTCACCTACCTGGGCCAGCTGCGCGGGATGACGCGTCGGGACGCCGCCCAGGAGGCCACCGGTCTGCTCGACCGGTTCGGCCTCGGCGGGCGCACCCGGGACAAGCTGGAGTCGCTCTCCCTGGGCAACCAGCAACGGGTCCAGGTGGCGGCGGCGCTGCTGCACGGGCCCACCGCGCTCATCCTGGACGAGCCGTTCTCCGGGCTGGACCCGGTCGCCGTGGACTCGATGGTGGACCTGATCACCGAACGGCTGCGGGACGGGGTCCCGGTGCTGTTCTCCAGCCACCAGCTGGACCTGGTGGACCGGCTCTGCGACTCCCTCGTGGTGCTCGCCGACGGCCGGGTGCAGGCCTACGGCACCGCCGACGAGCTGCGCGCGGGCGGTCCGCGCCGCTACCGCATCCGCACCGGCCGGGACGCCGGCTGGCTGCGCGAGGAGCCCGGGGTGCAGGTGCTGGACGTGGACGGCCCGACCGCGCTGCTGCAGCTGCCGGACGGCATCCCCGAGGGGCTGCTCGCCCGCGCCGTGGCCCACGACCTGACCGAGTTCTCCCCGCTCGTGCCGAGCCTGGCCGACATCTACCGTGAGGTGACCCGATGAGCACCAGCACCCAGTCCCCCGTCCGCACCGAGCCGGCCCGGGCCACGGTGACCACCCCGGCGCACCCGTGGCTGGTGGTGACCGTACGGGAGGTGGTGGTCAAGCTGACCGACCGGTCCTTCATCCTGTCCACCGCCCTGACGGTCCTGCTGATCGTGGCCGGCGTGGTGGTCTCGGCCTTCATGGCCGGCCGCAGCACCACCTTCGACGTGGGCGCCGTGGACGCCCAGACCGTGGCCGTGGCCCAGGGCGCCGAGCAGGCCGTGACGGCCGGCGGGGACGAGCTCGCGGTGACCTCCTTCGACTCCGAGGAGGCGCTGCGCACGGCCGTGCTGGACGGTGACCTGGACGCCGGCCTGCTGCACGGACCAGACGGCTACACCCTGGTCGGCGGGGACGAGATCGACCCGACGCTGCAGCGGGCGGTGACCTCCGCCGTCGAGCAGCATGTGCTGAGCCAGAACGCCGAGGCGGCCGGCACCACCTTGGCCGAGCTGCGTGCCGGGTCGACCGTGACCACCACGCTGCTCGGTGCCGACGCCGGTCGGGCGACCGCGGCGCAGGTCGCCGGGTTCATCTTCGCCTTCCTGTTCTACATGGCCGCGATCATGTTCGGCATGACGATCGCCAACTCGGTGCTGGAGGAGAAGCAGAACCGGGTGGTGGAGATCCTCGCCACCGCCATCCCGATCCGGCAGATCCTCTACGGCAAGGTGCTCGGCAACTCGCTGCTCGCCTTCGGCCAGATCGCGCTGTTCGGGGTGGTCGGCCTGATCGGGGTGAACGTGGCTGGGATGGCCTCGGACGTGGGCTGGCTGCTGAGCGCCTCCGGCTGGTTCGTCGCCTTCTTCGTGGCCGGGTTCATCGCGCTGGCCGCCGTCTGGGCGGTGCTGGGCTCGCTGGCCAGCCGGACCGAGGACCTGCAGTCCAACACCGGGCCGGTGATCGGGGTGATCATGGCGGCCCTGTTCGTCGGCCTGTTCGCCCAGGGCACCGTGCTCCAGGTGGCCAGCTTCGTCCCGGTGGTCTCCTCGGTGGCGATGCCGATCCGGCTGCTCGCCGGGCAGGTGCCGCTCTGGCAGCCGGTGGTCGCGCTGCTGCTGACCGTGGTGGCCGCGGCACTGCTGATCCGGCTCGGCGAGCGCATCTACCAGCGGGCGGTGATGCACTCCGGGTCGGCGATCAGCTGGCGGCAGGCGTTCCGGCTGGAGAGCTGAGCGCTCACTGCTCGGTGATGGTCAACGTGCCGGAGACGGGGCTGCCCCAGAAGTCCTCCAGCGTCACCAGCACGACGCCGCCCTGGTCGAGGGTCACCTCCAGGTAGGGGTCCAGACTGTTCTCCGCCTGCGGGTCGTCGGGCGCGCGGTCGTCGTTGGTGAGGATCTGGCCGTCCGGACGCGCCACGGTCAACCACGGGTCGGCGTCCGAGGCCACGTCGAAGGCGTAGGTCCCGGGCTCGAGGGTGATCGTGGCGACCAAGGTCCCGTCCTCGGGCAGGCTGAAGTCGTTGGCCCCCACGGACACCGTCTGGCTCTCCGCAGCCTCGGCGGTCACCTCGATGCTGCCGCTGATGCCGTAGTAGTCGCTCACCTGCACCGTGTACTCCCCGGGCTGCAGCGCCACGACCACCGAGGCGTCGAAGATGTTCTCCGACTGGTACTCGCTGTCATCGTCGCTGGCCAGCTCGGCGCCGTCCGGCCCGAGCACGCGCAGCACCGGGTCCTGGTCGCCGGTGCTGGTGGTGTAGATGCGCACCGGCCCGGACTCGGCGACGGTCAGGGAGAGAGCCACTGCCGCATCGCCCTGCACGTCGACGCCGGTGGAGGACCCCACGGCCAGGGTGCCGCCGTCGGCGGCCTGCTGGTCGTCGGTGGGCGGGTCGGTCGGCTCGTCGGTGGCCTGGTCGGTGGGTTCGCTGGTCTGCGTCGGGGTGGGCTGCGTCGGGTCGGCGGTCGGCTCCTCCGAACCGCCGCCGAGGACCAGACGCACGCCGAGGAACAGGAGCAGCGCCACGACCACCACGCCGACGATGCCGCCGACGATCAGCGGCAGCCGGTTCGGTGTGCCGCCCGGACGGGGTGCGCCGCTCGGGCCGTAGCCGCCCGGTGCACCGTAGCCGCCCGGTGCACCATCCTGCGGTGCACCGAACCCGACGGTCTGCGTGCCGTACTGCATGGCGGGATCGGCGTTCCCGTACGGGGAGGTCTGGTCCGCGCTACCGGGCGCCGGCGCCGCACCGTAGCCCGCGGACGACTGCGGAGCACCGGACGACTGCGGAGCACCGGTCGGCTGCGCCGGCGGGGACGCGGCACCGAACCCGTGCTGCGGGGCCGCCTGC
>CAZMDO010000036.1:0-15702 GCA_964564445.1 uncultured Ruaniaceae bacterium
ACGGTCCCCGCACCGTTGGCGCACCCCCACCTGGACCCGGGCCGACGGCAGTCTCACCGAGTGGTGAGCGCACCTGGGCGGCGCCCCAGCACAGCCGCGCTCAGCACCCCGCCGTGGGCCATACTCGTAACCGTGCGCACCACCACCGAACGCCGTCACCCCGAACAGGCGCGCCGATGAAGGTCGTTGCCGTCACCACCTGGTTCCCCACGAAGGTCGCCCCCACGTCCGGCACCTTCACCCACGCCGACATCCAGGCGATCCGGACCCGCAGGGAGGTCAGCGAGATCCGGGTGGTGCACCTCGTGCCCCCGCACCAGGACGACGGCACCCGGCACCTGACCCACGAGGGACTGGACGTGGTGCGCATCCCGATGTCCACCCGCTCCCCGGTGCAGATCGCCCGCGCCGGCACGGCCCTGCGCGCCCAGCTCCGCGGCGCCGACCTGGTGCACACGATGGCCTTCTCCACCCTGCTGCCGATGGCCTGGTGGCGTCCGCAGGTCCCCTGGGTGCACACCGAGCACTGGTCCGCCCTGACCACCCCGAGCACCGTGCCGCTCACCTGGCGGCTCGCCCTGCCGCTGCTCTGGCCGCTGCTCCGCCGCCCGGACGCGGTCACCGCTGTCTGCGACTACCTGGCCCGCCCGATCCGCCAGCGCCGGGGCAGCGCCTCCACCGTCGTCATCCCGTGCATCGTGCCCCCGCCGGAGCACCTCGACCCGCGCCCGATCCGGCCCCGCACCCCCACCCGGCTGGTGGCGGTCGGCGGCCTGGTGGACCGCAAGGATCCGCTGCTGGCGGTGGACACCGTGGCCGAGCTGGCCCGCCGCGGCACGCCGGCCCGGCTCACCTGGGTGGGCGACGGGCCGCTGCGGGAGAAGGTGCTGCGCCGGGCGCGGAAGAAGAAGGTGGCTCATCTGGTCCGCCTGCCCGGACCGGCCGACGCCGCCGGTGTGCGGGCCGCGCTCGCGAACGCCGACCTGTTCTTCCTGCCCACCAAGGGGGAGAACTTCTGCGTCTCCGCGGCCGAGGCGCTGGTGGCCGGCCGGCCGGTGGTGGTCGGGGCGACCGGAGGCCAGGGCGAGTACATCGACCCCCGCGTCGGCGCCCTGGTGAGCGAGCAGGAACCGGAGGCGTACGCGGAGGCGATCTCCGCCGTCGAGCAACGGACCCGGCACCTGAACGCCTCGGACGTGGCGGCCACGATCGGGGACCGGTTCGCCCCGGACCAGGTGGCCGCCCAGTACACCGGCGTCTACACCCGCGCCACCCGCCGTGACTGACCCGGCACCGCTCCCCGAGGAGCAGACCCGCCCCGGGGTGGACGTGGTGATCGCGGTGCACACCCCCGAGCGGCCGATCGCCCGCGCGGTCCGGTCCGTGCTGGACCCCGGCGGGGAGGGGGTGCGGTTGACCGTGGTCTGCCACAACATCGGTGCCGAGCAGATCCGTGCCGCCGTGGACGCCCCGCACCGCGACCGGATCCGCTGGTTGGAGCACCACGACGGCAAGCGCCGCCCCGCCGGCCCGTTCAACGCCGGCATCGAGGCCGCCACCGGGGAGTTCGTGTCCATCATGGGCTCGGACGACACCCTGCAGCCCGGCGCCGTCTCCTCCTGGTACTGGTTGGCCAAGCGCTCCGGTGCCGAGGCGGTGATCGCCCGGCTGGAGCGCGGCGGCCGCGCGGTGCCCACCCCGCCGACCCGGCCCTGGCGGCGGACCGGCCTGGACGGCGTCAAGGACCGGCTCTGCTACCGCTCCGCCCCGCTCGGGCTGGTCTCCACCGCCACGATCGCCCGCCTGGGGCTACGGCTGGACGAGGCGGTCGCCACCGGTGACGACGTCGGCTTCGTCACCCGGCTGTGGTTCCACGCCGCCGTGGCCTTCGACCGGCGCGGGCCGGCTTATGTGATCGGTGAGGACGCCACCGACCGGATCACCTACGCGCCCCGCCCGGTGGCCGAGGAGCTGGCGTTCCTCACCCGGCTGGTGCGCCAGCACTGGTTCACCCGGCTGGAGCTGACCCAGCGCCGTGCCGCGGTGGTGAAGTTCCTGCGCATCCACCTGTTCGGTGCCGTGTACCACCGGCCGGAGGCGCAGACCTGGACACCGGGCGAGCGCGCCGACCTGGCCGCCGTGGCCCGCGACCTGCTGCAGGCCGCACCGGGTTGCGAGGCGGTGCTCTCCCTGGCGGACCGGGCGCTGCTGGATGTGATCCTTGCCGGCGACGGCGCAGCCTCCGTGCTCACCGGTCTCGCCGTGGCCAGGCGTCGCCACGGGCGGGTGGGCACGCTGCTCACCCGGGATCCGAGCCACCTGCTCGCCCGGGAGGCGCCGCTGCGGATGATGGCCGCCTCCGTGCTCACCCGGTGAGGGCCGCGGCCGGGCTCGTTCCGGCGGTGCGGGCGGGGTTCACCTACGATGGGGGCACGTCACTCGCGTGATCGTTCGGTTCCCTCGTGAGGTGTGCGGGCATGGAATCCGGTCAACAGGATGGTGGGTCCCGGTCAGCAGCGCAGGCTGCCGTCCCGGATGTGGACGAGCTGATCAGCGAGCTCTGCGCACGTACCGGGGTGCCGTCCCGGGCCGCCCGCCGGGTCTCCGCCCTGCTCGGTGCGGTGCTGGCGGTGACCGCCGACCTGGAGCTGGCCGAGGTGCTGTCCCGGATCGTGCGCTCGGCGTGCGAGCTGGTGGACGCGCAGTACGGGGCGCTGGGCGTGCTCGGTCACGGTGGTGGCCAGCTGGGGGAGTTCGTCACCCACGGCATCAGCGACGAGGAGTGGGCCGCGATCGGCCAGGAGCCGCACGGCCGCGGTGTGGTCGGTCTGCTGATGCGAGATCCGCGCCCGTTGCGGATCGCCGACCTGCCCAGCCATCCGGAGTCCTGCGGGGTGCCGCCGAACCACCCGCCGATGCGCACCTTCATCGGCGTGCCGGTCCGGGTCCACGAGACGGTCTTCGGCAACCTCTACCTCGCCGAGAAGCGTTCCGGGGAGGCGTTCTCCGAGGATGACGAACGCATCCTGGTGGCGTTGGCGGTGGCGGCCGGCCTCGCCATCGAGCACGCCCGCGCCTATGACCACTCCCGCCGGCAGCGCGCCTGCGCCCTGCTCGTGGGGGAGATGACCCAGCAGCTGCTCGACGGTGCCGCGGAGTCCCGGGCGACCGGCTCGCTGCTGGCGCAGGCGGCCGAGCACACCCGTGCCGCCGCCGGGCTGATCGCCCTGTACAACGAGGACGGCGAGCTCGAGGTGGTCGCCGCCCATCCTGGCGGTGGACGTGGGCAGCGGCTGCAGGGTGCTGGCTGGCCGGAGCTGATCCGCTCCGGAACGGCCCGCTGGTCCGACTCGACGAGCGCCTGCGACCTGGCGGCCGAGGTGTGGGAGCTCGTCACCGCCTCGCCGGGTGAGGCGATGATCCTGGCGCCGCTGCGGACCGCCGCCGACGACCTGGGCGGTCTGGCCCTGGGCTGGGGTGCTGGGGCGGACGCCGACGAGTCGGACCTGCTGGGTCTGGTCACCGAGCTGGCGAACCAGACGGCGATCGCCCTGTCCGCCTCCCGGGCCCGGCTGGACCGCACCCGCCTGGGGCTGCTGGAGGAGCGGGACCGGATCGCCCGGGACATGCACGACCATGTGATCCAGCGGGTGTTCGCGACCGGCCTGTCGCTGCAGGCCGCCTCACGTCTGGCAGTGCACCCGGTGGTGCGGCAGCGCCTGGAGGAGGCGGTCGACGAGCTGGACGAGGCGATCAAGGACATCCGCCGCACGATCTTCGAGCTGCGCGGGGTCAGCGGTCCGCACGGGCTCTCCCAGGCGTTGCAGATGCTGGTGGCCACAGCTCAGGAGGCGCTCGGGTTCCGCCCGACGCTGCAGCTGATCGGGCGGGTGGACGAGGTGGCGGCCGAGGTCGCCTCGGACCTGCTGGCCGTCACCCGGGAGAGCCTGGCGAACATCGCCCGGCACGCGGACGCCGGCAGCGCCCGGTTGACCGTGCGGCGCACCGCGCACCGGCTGGAGGTGGACGTGGTCGACGACGGCAACGGCATCGACCCTGCGGTGGTGCGCCGCAGCGGCCTGCAGAACCTCCAGGACCGGGCGGTCGGCCACGGTGGCGGTCTCAGCACAGTGCCCGCCTCGGGTGGTGGCACCCGGCTGGTGTGGTGGGTGCCGTTGTGAGGGCCGGTGGTCGCGGTGGGATGAAGGTCCCTATCCGCCCCGCTCCGGCAGACGGATGCTGGTGGCATGACCATCCGGGTGTTCCTGCTGGACGATCACCAGATCGTGCGCCGTGGTGTGCGCGAGCTGCTCGAGTCTGACCGCGAGCTGCAGGTGGTGGGGGAGGGCGGCACGGCCGCTGCCGCACGGCGCCTGCTGCCGGGCCTCTGCCCGGATGTGGCCGTGCTCGATGTGCGGCTGCCGGACGGCTCCGGGATCGAGGTGTGCCGCGAGCTGCGATCGACCTGCCCCGGCTCCCGGGCGCTGCTGCTCACCTCGGTCGACGACGAGGATGCGCTGGCGGCCGCAGTGCTCGCCGGGGCCTCGGGCTACCTGCTCAAGGGCATCAGGGCCATCGGTCTGAACGAGGCGGTGCACGCGGCGGCCGCCGGCGCAGGCCTGCTGCCCCCGGGCCGGGTGCAGCGGCTCCAGCGGGCGTGGACCGACCCGTTCCCGCAGGACCGCGCCCTGGCCCGGCTCACCCCGGCCGAGCGCAGCGTGCTGGAGCATGTGGCCCACGGCCTGACGAACGCGCAGGTCGCCGAGCGGCTCTCGCTGGCAGAGCAGGAGGTGCGCGCCCAGGTCTCGGCGATCCTGGCCAGGCTGGGGCTCGCTGCTGCCCGGGCACCGGTCGGTGGCGATGCCCGGGCGCGGGGGCCCGGTGCCGGGACCTAAGACCCTTACCGCACCGCAGGCGGGCCGCCAGGCTGGTCCCATGACTACTGAGCACGAGCACCAGCACGAGACTGAGCACCTGGCCGTCCATCAGTCGCTGGAGCTGCTGCGGTCCGCCCCGGTGGGGCGCCTGGCCGTGGTGATCGATGGCGAGCCGGCGATCTTCCCGGTCAACCACGTGGTGGACCGGGGCACGGTCGTGTTCCGTACCGGGGCCGGGATGAAGCTCGCTGCGGCCACCGGCCAGATGGTCGCCTACGAGGCTGACGGCTACGACCTGCAGACCGGGATCGCCTGGAGCGTGGTGGTGACCGGGAAAGCCCGGCAGGTGCGGCTGCTGCACGAGGTGCTGGAGGCGATGGACCTGCCGGTCACCCCGTGGGAGGGCAACTCCAAACCCCATGTGGTGCGCATCGAACCGACCACGATCACCGGGCGCCGGTTCCACATCCGGGCCGCGGCACGGGGGCAGAAGGTCTGATCCTGCCCGCCGCTACGGTGAGCCGGGGCCCTCGGGCCCCGCGGTGCGCCGCCTGGTCAGAGGATCGCGCCGGGGTTGAGCAGCCCGCGCGGGTCGAGGGCGTCCTTGATGCGTCGGTTCAGCGCGACCACGTCCTCGCCCACGTAGTCGGGCAGCCAGGCCTTCTTGGTCCGGCCCACACCGTGCTCGCCGGTGATCGTGCCGCCGAGGGCGATCGCCAGGTCCATCACCTCGCCGTAGGCCACCTCGGCGCGGTCGGCCATCGCGGTGTCCGCGGAGTCGACGACCACCAGCGGGTGGGTGTTGCCGTCGCCGGCGTGCGCGATCACGCTGATCGGCACCTCGCGGCGGGCGGAGATCTCCGCGATGCCGGTGACCAGGGCGGCCAGCTCCGGCAGCGGCACGCCCACGTCCCCGAGCAGCAGGCGGCCCTTGGTCTCCACCGCGGGGATGGCGGCGCGCCGGGCGGCGGTGTAGGTCTCACCGGTGGCCGGGTCGCTGGTGAGCAGCACCTCGGTGGCGCCGTGGCGGCGGAAGACCTCCGCGATCGTCTCCACCTCCTGGGTGCCGGCCTGGCCGGGCTGGTCGGACTGGGCGATCAGCATCGCGCGGGCGGTGCGGTCCAGGCCGTAGCCGTGCACGTCCTCCACGGCGTTGATCGCCACGGCGTCCATGAACTCCAGCATCGAGGCGCGCACCGTGGAGGCGACCTCGAGCACCGCCCGGCAGGAGGCCTCCAGGTCGGCGAACGTGGCCACCACCGTGCACGCCGGCGGCGGTGGCGGCACCAGCCGCAGCACGATGGCGGTGATGATGCCCAGCGTGCCCTCGCTGCCGACGAACAGCTTGGTCAGGCTCAGCCCGGCGGCCTCCTTCAGCCGCGGCCCGCCGAGGTCCACGGCGGTGCCGTCGGCCAGCACCACGGTGACCCCGAGCACGTAGTCGGTGGTCACCCCGTACTTCACGCAGCACAGCCCACCGGCATTGGTGGCCACGTTCCCGCCGATGGAGGAGAACGCCACGCTCGCCGGGTCCGGCGGGTACCACAGGCCCACCTCGGCGGCGGCGGCCTTCAGGTCGGCGTTGATCACCCCGGGCTGCACGAAGGCCATCCGGGTCACCGGGTCGATCTCGTAGTCGGTCATCCTCGCCATCGAGACCACCAGGCAGCCGTCGACGGCGGAGGCTCCCCCGGACAGGCCCGAGCCGGCTCCGCGGGGCACCAGCGGGATGCTGTGCTCACCCGCATACCGCACGATCTGCTGCACCTGCTCGGTGCTGCGCGGCAGCACCACGGCCAGCGGGGTGCCCGCGCCGGGGTCCAGGGCCCGGTCCCAGCGGTGCGCCTGCAGCTCGTCGGCGGCGCTGAGCACCTCGAGGTTCGGCAGGGACTCTCGGAGGTGGGCGAGCGCGCCGTCCGGGTCCGGGGGCGGGGTGGGCATCGGCTCGGTCCTCCTCCTCGGGGCTGCTCGCGATCCTACCGCCGGTCCGGCTCTGGGACTGCGGTCGCTGACCAGCGCGGGTCCGTGCTGGTCGCCAGCGGCGGGCTCCATCCGGAGCAGCGCAACCAGCGCGACCTGAGCCGAGCGCAACCGAGCCGGGTCAGCCGCCTGGGTTCGTCGGCTGCCCGGCCAGCATCCGCATCCGGGTAGCGAAGCCCTGGTAGCCGAATCGTTCCGCGACCCGGCGCAGGGAGAGCGCCACCTGCTGCCGGTACTGGTCCGGGTCCGCGGCGAGCCGGGAGACCAGCGGCACCACCTCGTCCGGCTCGGCGTAGAGCACGGCGTCACCGAAGGTGTCCCGGTGCTTGGGCGAGGCGATCGTCAGCACCCCGCTGGCCGCCGCCTCCAGGATCACCCGGCCGAACGCCTCGTGCGCACCGGGGTTGTCCAGGTAGACGAAGAAGTCCAGGTCGGCGAGGAACTCCCGGACGTCGCGAGCCTTGTGCGCCAAGAGCTCCCAGTTGCCCGGGACCCGCACCGAGCGCCCGGACTGACGGAGCAGGTGCGGCACGGTGCGGGTCGCGCCCATCATCCGCACCCGGACCTCGGGCCCGAAGCCGTACGCGGTGAGCAGCTCGTCGGCGGAGGCCGGGAACTTGATCCGGTCGTCCCGGGAGTACCGGCCCACGACCGTCGGCCGCTGCACCGGCCGGTCCGGGCGCACGCGCCACGCCTCGGCGTCGATCAGGCCGACATTGTCCCAGTCGGCCAGCGGCGCACCTCCGGCGCGCTCCAGGGCACGGCGTACCGTCGGGCCCTGCGGTACCCAGGTCGGTGGCACGTCGAACAGGGCGGTCGCGTGCGCGGTCACGTCCGCCGGCACGTAGCGCTGGTCGGCGCCGTCCGGTTCGCACGGCGCCTGGTTGGCCACGATCAGCATCCGGTCCGGGCGGAGCGCACTGCGTCCCCGCGGCGGGTACTGCAGGATCGGAGGGTAGCGCAGCAGCAGCGTGCCGATCCGGGCCTGGTCGTCCAGGTGCACCCAGTCCACCTCACCGGCGGCCAGCAGCTCCCGCACCGGCTGGCACAGTGCGTCGTCCCGGCGGGTCATGAACCGCAGTGCCTCCAGGTGCAGGATCCCGACCCGCAGCCCAGCACCTCGGCAGGCAGCGATCTCGGCGAGCATCGAGTTCTGCGGACCGCCGTGCCGGCGCCAGTCACCGGCGAGCAGCACATCGTAGGCGGGCGGGTGCTGGTGACCGGCCTGCGCGGTGCACCAGCGCCGCGGTGCCGGGAAGGACCGGCGCTCTCCGGGATCCAGGTAGGCCGGCGCGCCGGCACCGATCTGCGCGTGCCAGTCCCGGTGCGCCTGGGCGTAGGCGGTGCGGGAGGTGTGCCGCCAGCCGGCGGCGAAGTCGGCGGCGGACAGCGACCGCGGGTCGGCGCGCATCAGCGTCAGCGCCGCCTTCGTGGTCACCACCACGGGTCGGTCGAAGGCCGTCTCCAGCCGGCGCATGAACTCGGTGTCTGCGCCCTTGCGCACCGGGTCGTAGAACCCGATCCGGGTCATCACCTGCTGGCGGCGGAACATCAGCGAGGTGGCCGCAGAGACCACCACCTGGTAGCCGGGCCGGGTGACGGTCAGGTCCGGGCCGACCCGGGCACCCCAGCCCCGGGTGGCGAGCACCCCGGCGGAGGCCAGCAGCGGTTCGGCGCCGGTGGCCAGATACGCCGGGTGCGCCCAGTCATCAGCATCGAGGAACGTGACCAGCTGTCCGCGGGCCTGGCTGAGCGCAGTGTTCCGGGCGGTGTAGGTGCCGCCGTTGACCCGCTGGTGGATCACCCGCACCCGTGGATCTGTCGCCGCCACCTGGCTCCAGATCCCCGGTGCCGCTGCTGTGGACGCGTCGTCGATCACGAGCAGCTCCCACCGCTGCCAGGTCTGGTCCCGCACCGACCGGACCGCGGTGAGCAGCTCCGGCCCCGGGTCGTGCGCGGCCATCACCACCGTGATCAACGGCCCACCGGTGACCGGCGCTCCCAGGTCCGCACCGACCCGGTCGAACGGGGTCTGACCGGCCCCCGGGAGCAGCTCCAGCGGCGCGAACGAGCGCTTCAGCAGGGCACTGTTGAGCTCGGTCAGCCACGGTTCGATGTGCTCCGGACCACCGGGGAGGAACGGATTGAGCAGGTCCGCGACCATGCCGTGGTGCTGGCGTCCGGGCAGGTCAGCACCGGGCAGCATCCGCTGGGCCTCGGCGCGCCGGCGCAGGTGTACGAGCAGCTGCAGGTACAGCGTGGCATGGTCGCCCAGCGCACGCAGCCCACCGGCCTCGGCCAGCGCCCCGAACAGGCCGAGCGCCGCCTCCTGGTCGGCCACCTCGCCGGTCTGCAGCGCCAGCACGCGGGCCAGCTCGCCGGCCCACTGCGGGTCGAGCCGGTTGCGCACTGCCCGCGCGTCCAGCCCCTGGTTGGGCAGCGCGGCGATCTCGGCCGAGGACAGCCGGCCCAGACCGGCCAGGTGGGCGAGCACCTCCCGGCCGGCTACTGACCGGGTGCGCAGCAGCGTGGCGGCCAGCGCCCGCGGATCCCGGGCGGCCAGCGCGGCGTGGTCGGCGTGCACGGCCGCGGAGCTCAGCCTCCGCACCGTCACCGCTGCTGTGCCCCGGCCCGGTCCGAGGTGGCGGACAGCAGCGCGGCCGTGGCCGCATCCAGGCTGTCCTGGGCCCGGTCCAGGCGGCCGACGTACTGGGCCTGCAGCAGCCGGATGGTGCCGAGCAGGTCCTCGTGCGTGGTGGTCGGTGCCGTGCGGGCCGGGGCCACGGCCGGTCGCATGCCGTATCTGGCGCGGGCGCGCTTGTTCGTGTCCAGCGACAGCGCCCCGATCTCCAGCAGCAGCAGGGCCAGGCATGCCTCCGGCAGCCAGGGGTGGCCGAGCATCCCGGTCACCACCGTCAGCACGGCTGGCAGCGCCAGGGCGGCCAGGCCGAGCAGTGCCTTGCGTGATCTCACGCCGCTGGCCCTCCTGCTACTCTCGCGGTGGTCATCACGACGGTGCCTCCTTGGCTGCGATGGGTACGGAGCGGGACTTCTCCGACCACACCAGAGCCGAAGGATCCGCGCGTGACCGCCAACTTTCCATCTGATGAGCACTCGGTGACGATCGCTCGGATCGACCACGACCGTGTGCTGCGGGGCCCGGCGGGGTTCGTCCGGGCTGCCCTGCGCACCGGATCCCGCACCGTGCTCGACCTGCTCGCCCGCGCTGTCACCGGGGCCGAGCAGGACCTGGACGGGCTGGTCCGCACGCTCCGCTGCGGGCCGGTGCCGGCCGCCTGGTCCGACTCCCGGCACCGCGCCGCCTTCGCCGCGGTGCTCACCGTGCTGTCCACCGACGGTCGGCACGCGGACGCCGCGCTGGCCGGCTGGCTGGCCGTGCTGCACGCCCGGGGCGCCGGTGCCCTCGGTCCCACCGCGCAGCTGCTGCTCGCCCAGCTCGCACTGGCCGCCGGCCAGGACGAGGTGGTCCGTACCGTGCTCGCCACCGGTCGCCGGCTCAGCCCCACGGTCCGGCACTACCTGGAGACCGACCTGGCCAACCCCTACCGGACCGCCGAGGCGGGCACGGTGCGCCCGCAGGACCACGACCGCTGGCTGCGGCTCCTCGGTGAGCCGTTCGTCCGGGCCGGCCTGCTCCCGCCCACGGTGAGCCCCACCGAGGCGACGTTGTTCGACGGCCTGGGGGCGCCGTCGTCGGCCAGCACGAGCGGACCGTTGGTGAGTGTGATCATGCCCTCCTACCGCCCGGACGCAGGGCTGCTCACCGCGGTCCGGTCGGTGCTCTCGCAGACGCACGCCCACCTGGAGCTGATCGTCGTCGACGACGCCTCCGGCCCGGACCACCGGCACCTCTACGACAAGGCCGCAGCGCTCGACCCACGGGTGCGGGTGCTCACCCTGGAGACCAATGGCGGCACCTACGCGGCACGCAACGCCGGTCTCCGCGTGGCTGCCGGGGAGTACCTCACCTTCCAGGACAGCGACGACTGGTCCCACCCCGAGCGGCTCCGCCTGCAGCTGCGGGCGCTGACCCGGAGCACCGGGGCGAGCGGGTCGATCAGCGAGGCGGTCCGCGCCACCGACGACCTCACCCACCAGTGGCCCGGCTACCCGCCGGTGCGCCGCAACGCCTCCTCATTGCTGGTCCGCCGGGCGCTGCTGGCCGACGTCGGCCCGTTCGACCCGGTGCGCAAGAGCGCCGACTCGGAGTTCTACGAACGGATCCAGCATGCTGTCGGGCCGGTGCTGGAGGTGCCGGTGCCGCTGGCGATCACCCGGCTGCGTGCCGGGACGCTCTCCCGGGCGGACTTCCGGCACGGCTGGATGCACCCCGAGCGACTGCTCTACCGGGAAGCCTACCGGCACTGGCACCGCACCGCGGCTGACCTGCGCATGCCCGCCGGTGGGCCGCGCCCGTTCCCGGCGCCACCGGCGCTCCTCGGCCCGCGAGACCATCTCGACCCGGTCGAGGTCGACGTGCTGCTGGTGGCCGACCTGTCCGCCGGCGCGGTGGACCTCGCCGGCCTGGATGCGCTGCTGGACCGGACCGGTGCGGCCGGGTTGACCGTCGGCATCCTGCACCAGGAGGACGCCCTCCGGGCCCGGGAGCGGCGACCGGACCTGGAGCCGGAGGTGCTCGACCGCGCCGGCTGCGGCCGCTGCGAGCTGGTCGCGCCGACCACACCGGTGGCCACCCAGGCGGTGCTGCTGCCCACCCCGGGGCTTCTGCTCACCGGTCGCCACCCGGCACCGCTGGTGCACACCATGTCCGTGCTCGCCCAGATCCGGGTGCCCACCAGCGCCGCGGACGTGCTGGACCACCTGGCGGTGGCCGACGCTGCCCAACGGACCTTCGGCCGGCGGCCGCGCTGGGTCGCCGGCACCGAAGCCGAGCGCTCGGCTCTGGCCGAGGACGGCTTCACCGGCCTGGGTGTGCTCGCCGAGGAGCTCGCCCTGCTCGGCGGCGACGTCGGTATGATCGCCGAGGGCGCCGCGGAGGGCTGAGCCGGCAGCGCCCACCGGCCGCAGCCCAGGCGGCGCGGAGCCGACCAGCCGAGGAGCACTGTGAAGATCACCGTCGTGGCCATGGGCAAGATCGGCCTGCCGTTGGCCGTGCAGTTCGCCTCCCGGGGGCACGAGGTGGTCGGTGTGGACGTGAACGCCACCGTCGTCGAGCAGGTCAACGCCGGCACCGAGCCGTTCCCCGGCGAGGCCGACCTGGACACCAGGCTGGCCGAGCAGGTCGCCGCCGGACGGCTCCGGGCGACCACCGACTACGGGGAGGCGGTGCCGGGTAGTGATGCGGTGGTGCTGGTGGTGCCGTTGTTCGTCAATGATGAGACCTGGGCGCCGGACTTCGGGTGGATGGATGCTGCTACCCGGTCACTGGCCGAGCACCTGACCCCTGGCACGCTGATCTCGTATGAGACCACCCTGCCGGTGGGCACCACCCGGAACCGGTGGAAGCCGATGATCGAGGAGATCTCCGGGCTGAGGGAGGGGGAGGACTTCCACCTGGTGTTCTCCCCGGAGCGGGTGCTGACCGGGCGGGTGTTCGCTGACCTGCGCAAGTACCCCAAGCTGATCGGCGGGCTCTCGGCTGCGGGCGCGGACCGGGCGAAGGAGTTCTACGAGGCGGTCCTCACCTTCGACGAGCGCGCAGACCTCGAGCGCGGAAACGGGGTGTGGGACCTGGGCAGCGCTGAGGCGGCGGAGATGGCCAAGCTGGCCGAGACCACCTACCGGGACGTGAACATCGCCCTGGCGAACCAGTTCGGACGCTTCGCCGCCGCGCACGGGATCGATGTGCACCAGGTCATCGAGGCCTCCAACTCCCAGCCCTACTCCCACATCCACAAGCCCGGGATCGCCGTGGGCGGGCACTGCATCCCGGTCTACCCCCGGTTGTACCTGTGGACCGACCCCGAGGCCACCGTGGTGCGCACCGCCCGGGAGGCGAACATGGCCATGCCGGCCTACACCGTGGGCCTGCTGGCCGGGGCGCTGGGAGACCTGACCGGGCGCACCGTGGTCGTCCTGGGTGCCTCCTACCGTGGCGGGGTGAAGGAGACCGCCTTCTCCGGTGTCTTCCCCACCGTGGCCGCGCTGCGCCAGGCCGGCGCACGGGCGCTCGTGCACGATGAGATGTTCACCGACGACGAGCTCGGCGCCCATGGCCTGGAGCCCTACCACCTGGGTGACCCTGCCGATGCCGCCATCATCCAGGCCGACCACCGCTCCTACACCCAGCTGACGCCGGCGGACCTGCCCGGCATCCAAGCCCTCGTCGACGGACGCCACCTCACCGACCCCGCCAGCTGGCCCGGCGTACGCCACCTCACCATCGGAGTCGGCTGATACTTCGGCCACGGGGCGGATCGGGTCTGTTGCAGACTGGAAGTCATGAGCAACGAACGAACCCTCGCAGTCGTCGGCGGGAACGTCGTGCCGGTCAGTGCCCCCGAGATCCCCGGCGGCACCGTGATCATCACCGATGGCGTGATCACCGCCGTCGGTGGCCCGGACACTCCTGTCCCGGACGGTGCCACGGTGCTCGACGCCACCGGGAAGTGGGTGCTGCCCGGGTTCGTGGAGGCCCACGCCCACCTCGGCGTGGCCGAGGACGGTGAGGGCTGGTCCGGTGAGGACACGAACGAGATGACCGACCCGAACGGCGCCCGGTTCCGCGCCCTGGACGGCATCGACATCGAGGAGGTCGGCTTCCGGGACGCGCTCGCCGGCGGGGTGACCACCGCTGTGGTCAAGCCCGGGTCGGGCAACCCGATCGGCGGGCGCACCGTCGCGATCAAGACCTGGGGCGGGCGCACCGTGGACGAGCAGGTGATCAGCGCCGACGTGTCGGTCAAGTCGGCGCTGGGGGAGAACCCCAAGCGGGTCTACGGCGAGAAGAAGGAGACGCCCTCCACCCGGCTCGGGGTGGCGGCGGTGCTCCGCGAGGCGTTCGTGGCTGCCCGCAACTACGCCGAGGCCCGCGCCCACGCGGCGACCGAGGGCAAGCCGTTCGCCCGCAACCTCACCCACGAGACCCTCGCGGAGGTCCTCGACGGCGACCTGGTGTGGGACCAGCACTGCCACCGGCACGACGACATCGCCACCGCGATCCGCATCTCCGAGGAGTTCGGTTATCGGCTGGTGGTCAACCACGGCACCGAGGGGCACAAGATCGCCGACGTGCTCGCGGAGAAGGACGTCCCGGTGATCTTCGGGCCGATGTTCACCGCCCGGTCCAAGGTGGAGCTGCGCGACCGCGCGATCGGCAACCTTGCGCGGATCGCCGCCGCGGGGGTGAAGGTCGCGATCACCACCGACCACCCGGTGGTGCCGATCAACTTCCTGGTGCACCAGGCCACGCTCGCGGTCAAGGAGGGGCTGCCCCGGCAGGTGGCGCTGGAGGCGCTCACCACGAACCCGGCCGAGATCCTCGGTCTGGCCGACCGGGTCGGCGCGCTGGAGCCGGGCCGGGACGGCGACCTGGTGGTCTGGGACCGCGATCCCCTCGAGGTCGATGCCCGCAGCGAGCAGGTGCTCATCGGCGGTCGCCTGGTGCAGGAGGCCCTGCCCGACGGCGGGACCCGGGTCGTGGAGCGCAGCGAACGGTTCGCATGAGGTCACCGTGGGTAGTCCTGCCCTGCGGGCAGGAGCAGGAGGACGGGCGTTGCGTGCCACGATGGGTGTCATGCCCAGCCTGATCTCCCGTGCCGCCGTGTCCGTGTCCGTCGCCGCGCTCAGCCTGACCGCGCTCGCGGGCTGCACCAGCACCAGCTACAGCTGCTCCGACGGGTCCTGCTCGATCACGCTGAAGGGGAAGGACGCCAGCGCGGAGATCGATCCGCTCTCGCTCGGCCTGACTTCCTCCGGCGACATCGTCTTCACGCTGGAGAGCGCCGACGAGGGGGCGGCGACGTTCTCCGTGGACGGCACCCGGAACGAGTGCGCCACCGGGGAGACGCTGATGGTCGACGAGCTCACGGTGACCTGCACCGAGATCACCGAGGGCACGTTGAAGCTGACCGCCGGCACCGCCTGAGCCGGGCCGAGACCGTGGAAGGAGAACGATGAGTGCAGCCGACGGGGTGTACCGCGTGCTGGTGGTCTGCACCGGGAACATCTGCCGCTCACCGATGGCCGAGGTCGTGCTCACCGAACGCCTGGACGAGGCCGGTCTGACCCAGCGGGTGCGGGTGGACTCGGCCGGCATCAGCGACGAGGAGCACGGCAACCCCATCGACGCGCGCGCCCAGCGTGAGCTGCGCAGGCGCGGCTACCCGGTACCGCACCGCGCCGCTCGGCAGGTGACCGCCCAGGACGCCGGCCGCTACGACTTGTTCCTGGCGATGACCGCCCAGCACGCTCGCGGCCTGCGCCGGGTCGGCATCGAGGCGGACAAGATCCGGCTCTGGCGCTCCTACCCACCGGACGGCAGCGGCGCGGACGTGCCCGACCCCTGGTACGGCGACGCGGAGGGCTTCACCCGCTGCCTGGACACCATCGAGGAGCTGGCACCAGCGATCGTTGCCGACGTCCGGGACGGCCTCAGATCCGGCGCTTGAGCGTGGAGTGCACCGTCGTCTGCCCCAGGCTCCACACCGACCGCGGCAGCGACAGCTGCTCCACCCGCCGGTAGAGCTCCCAGTTGTACCGCACCAGGGACATCCGGCCCGACCCGGAGAGCGAGCTCGCCCGTTGCTCCCGGTACAGCGCCAGCGGCTCGTCCAGGCCGTGGGCCACGGTGCCGTCGCGCAGCAGGGCGAGCCACAGCCCGTAGTCCTGCCGCTTGCGCAGGTCCGGCATGAACCGCTTGCCC
>CAZMDO010000037.1:0-7377 GCA_964564445.1 uncultured Ruaniaceae bacterium
CCGGTGCCCGCGGTGCTCACGAGACCCGGACCAGGATGTAGCCGTAGTCCTCGGAGCGGATCACCTCGTCCGGCCCAGCGTTGGCGATCGCGTCCTGCTCGGTGAGGCTGAGCGGCACCTGCACCCCCTCGGTGCTCATCCCCCGCAGCGGGACGGCGGCCAGTCCCCCGGTCTGGGTCCGCACCCGTTCGTAGAGGGCGAGCAGGGCGGCGTCGATCCCCTCGGCGGCGGTGTCCCGCTTGGTCTGGGTCTCGGCGATCTCGGCGTCCAGACCGGCCAGCGCCTCGTCCCGCTCGGCCTCGGTGCGGGCCACGTCCGCCTGCAGCGCCTCGAGCTGTTCGGTCACCGACGCGGCGTCCTTCTCCGCACTCTCCAGCCGCTCCATCACCTCCAGCTCGACCTCCTCCAGGTCGGACTGGCGCTTGGCCAGCGACTCCAGCTCGTGGCCGAGGGCCTGCAGGTCCTTGGGGCTGCCGGCGCCGGCGTCCAGGCGCTGCTGGTTGCGGGCGGCACGGGTGGCCACCTGCTCGACGTCGGTCTCCGCCTTGGTCAGCTCCCGGCGGGTGTCGGAGACCAGCACCTGCGCGGCGGTCTTCGCCCGGGTGAGGTCCTCGGCGCGGGCGGTGAGCTCGGCCAGGGCGGCGATGGTCGGGTGGGTCTTGCGCTGGTGGGCGAGCTTGGCCAGGTGCGTGTCGAGCGCCTGCACGTCCAGCAGTCGCACCTGGTCGGCAGCGGGTGCTGTGGTCACGGGGTTCCTCCGGTCTCGGCTGCGCCCAGCCTAGTGGTCCACGGGTCGGTGACCCGGGTGCTGACGATGGTCTCCAGCCGGCCGTCGGCGTCGGCGTCCAGCGCGCGGGCGGCCACCGGCAGCCAGGGCCACTCGGTGGCCCAGTGGGCGGCGTCGATCAGGGCTGGCGCGCCGGACTCGGCGCGGGCCTCCTCGGCGCGGTGGTGGCGCAGGTCGGCGGTCAGGTACACGTCCGCCCCGGAGCGGTGCGCGGCGTCCAGGTAGGCGTCCCCGGAGCCGCCGCAGACCGCCACGGTGGAGACCACCTGGTCCAGGTTGCCGCTGACCCGGATGCCCTGGGCGGTGGCCGGAAGCGCGGCGGCCACCTGCTCGGCCAGCTCGCGCAGGGTGATCTCGTACGGCAGGTATCCGATCCGCCCGGAGCCCACGGAGCCGGCCGGGGCCGCGGTGGTGAGGAAGGAGAACGCCGGCTCCTCGTACGGGTGGGCCTCGCGCAGTGCGGCGGTGACCGCCTCCCGCCGGCGGGCGGGCACGACCATCTCGATGCGCCGTTCGGTGACCCGCTCGTGCCGGCCGATCTGCCCGATCGTCGGGGCGGCGCCGTCGCGGGGGGTGAACTCCCCGGTGCCGGTGACCGACCAGGCGCAGCCGGTGTAGTCGCCCACCGCACCGGCGCCGGCCGCGGCGAGCGTGCCGCGCAGCTGGTCGGCGTCCTCCTCGGGCACGTACACCACCAGCACGTCCAGCGTCGCTCCGGGGGTGGGCACGAGCGGGCGCACCTCGCTCAGGTCCAGGGTGGCGGCGAGCGCCTCGTTCACCCCGCCGGTGGCGATGTCGGCGTTGGTGTGCGCCACGTACAGGGCGATGCCGGCGGAGATGAGGCTGTGCACCACCCGGCCCTTGGCGCTGGTGGCGGCCACCGAGTGCACCGGCTTGAGCAGCAGCGGGTGATGGGTGACCAGCAGGTCGGCGCCGGCGGCCGCGGCCTCGGCGACCACCGCCTCGGTCGGGTCGATCGCGAACAGCACGCGCTCCACCGGGGCCACCGGGTCCCCGACCACCAGGCCCACGGCGTCCCAGGGTTCGGCGGTGGCCGGCGGGTAGCGCCGCTCCAGGAAGGCGATCACGTCACGCAAGTGCAGCGGCGGGGTCATCCTCCGAATGTATCCGCCCGCACCGGTGCCCGGCCATGGGCAGGTGCGGACCACCTCGGCGCCGCGGTCGACCCCCGACCGCGACAGATGCTATGGTGCTAGCATGCGAGAGTCCAAGGTGCAGTTCAACGTCTATCTGCCGGCCGAGCTGGTCCGCCGGATCAAGCACCGTGCGATCGACGAGCAGGAGTCGCTCTCCGCGCTGGTCGAACGCGTGATGACCGAGTACCTCGAGGAGGAGCAGAAGTGACCACCGTCCGCGCCGTCCACCACACCTCAGACCTGGCCTGGTGGCAGCGGGTGCTGCCGGTGCTGGGCCTGTCCACCACCGACCGCCCGGACACCTGGGCCGGCAGCGGGCTGCTCACCGTGCGCGAGGCGACCGGCCAGGACCCGGACGGCAGCACCCGTCTGGAGATCCTGGTGCCGGACCGGCCGGCCGCCCTGGCCGCCGCCGGGCAGGTCGCCCGGGTGACCGACAGCACCGTGCAGGCCACGGACGGGACGACGATCACGGTGAGCTCCGCCGTCGAGCAGGAGCGCACCCCGACCCTGGGCTCGGGCGAGGTGGCGGTGGCGGTGATGCCGATCTGGTACTCCCCCGATGCCCAGGAGCCGCTCGCGGTGCTGGCCGCGCTCGGGCTGGCGCCGCGCCTCGCCTCGGATGCCGGCGGGTGGCGTGATCTCACCGCCGACGGCGGAGGGCAGGTGGCCTGGCACGCCGCACCGTCCGTAGCACTCGAGCTGAGCATGGAGCACTCCGGCGACCTGGACTCCCTCGTGCCGGCACTGGCCGAGGTCGGCGCCAGCGCGACGGTGGTGGACGAGGCCTACAACCGCACCCTGCTCCTCGACACCCCACAGGGGGCGAAGCTGTGGGTGAACGGCACCCAGCAGGACCTGTACGGCTACACCCGCGCCGAGCCGCACTGACCCGCCAGTGCGGTCGACGGACGGCCGGCGCCGTCCACGATCCGACCGCTCAGTTTGTTCTATGTAACCTACATGCGTACTGTGCGTAGGTGCCTTCATCCACACCTGCGCCAGTCCAGGATGGGCCACGACCCACGAAAGTGGGCCTGCTGTTCGCTGCACTGATGGTCACGATGCTGCTGGCGTCGCTGAACCAGACGGTGCTCGCCACCGCGCTGCCGACGATGGTCGGCGAGCTGCACGGGGTGGACCAGATGACCTGGGTGATCAGCGGCTACATCCTCGCCTCCACGATCATGATGCCCATCTACGGCCGGATCAGCGACCAGCTCGGTCGCAAGCCGGTGCTCATCTCCGCGATCGCGGTATTCATGGCCGGCTCGATCGTGGGCGGCATGGCCGAGACGATGTCTGTGCTGATCCTCGCCCGGGTGGTGCAAGGACTCGGTGCAGGCGGCCTGATGATCCTCTCCCAGGCGGCGATCGCGGACGTGGTGCCGGCCCGGGAACGCGGCCGGTACATGGGGGCGATGGGCGCCGTGTTCGCGGTGAGCTCGGTGGCCGGTCCGCTGCTCGGCGGCTGGTTCACCGAGGGGCCGGGCTGGCGGTGGGCGTTCTGGATCAACCTGCCCCTGGGCGCCCTGGCGATCACCGCGGTGAGCATCTTCCTGCACCTGCCCTCCCGGCGCAGCGACACCAAGCCGCGGCTGGACTACCTGGGCATGGCCCTGCTCGCCGGGGCCACCACCGCGCTGGTGCTGGCCAGCACCTGGGGTGGCAGCACCTACGACTGGGCCTCCCCGCAGATCCTCGGGCTGATCGGCGCCTTCGCGGTGCTCGGCGCGGTGTTCGTGTGGGCGGAGTCGCGCGCCACCAGCCCGGTGATCCCGCTCGGCCTGTTCAAGGAACGCAACTTCGTGCTGACCGCGACCGCGAGCCTGGCGGTGGGGGTGATGATGTTCGGCACGATCGGGTACATGCCCACCTACCTGCAGATGGTCACCGGGGTGGACGCCACCGAGGCGGGGCTGCTGATGATCCCGATGATGGGCGGGCTGCTGGTGGCCTCGATCATCTCCGGGCAGATGGTCTCCCGGTCCGGGCGGTACAAGGCGTTCCCGCTCACCGGGTCGGTGCTGATGGCGGTGGGGCTGGTGCTGATCTCCACGCTGACGGTGGAGTCGCCGCTGGTGGTGCTGTGCGCCTACATCTGCCTGTTCGGCATCGGGATCGGGATGAGCATGCAGATCCTCACCCTGATCGTGCAGAACACCTTCCCGAACGCGATCGTGGGCACCGCCACCGCGGCGAACAACTACTTCCGCCAGGTGGGGGCCACGCTGGGCTCGGCGGTGGTGGGCTCGGTGTTCGCCTCCCGGCTGACCAGCGAGCTGCTGAGCAAGTTCGCCGCCGCCGGTGGGGTGCCGGAGGGGATGCACATCAACTCCCTCACCCCGGCCGGCGTGAACGCCCTGCCCGAGGAGGTGCGCACCGTGATCGTGCACGCCTACAACCACGCGCTGATGCCGATCTTCGCGTTCCTGGTGCCGTTGGCGGTGGTGGCGCTGGTGGCGCTGCTGTTCCTCAAGGAAGTGCCGCTGGCCACCAGCGTGACCGCGGACGCGAAGGCGGAGTAGACGCCCCAGCACCTCCAGTCCCCAGCACCACCCGTGAGGGTGCCCTGATGGGTGCGATCGGCCGCCACGTTCACCGGCGGCTGGTCCGGCGCACGGCCAGCCCGATCCAGACCAGGGCCACCCCGGGCACCGTGTGCATGCAGGCGAGCAGCAGGGCGGTCAGCCCGTCGTGGGCGTAGAACGGCGGCACCGCACCGGTACCGACGGCGAGCGCCGCACCGAGCACGATCACCGCGCTCACCCAGCCACGCGAGCGGAGCCGGGCAAGCAGCAGCACGCCGACGCCGAGCCCCAGCGGGACGAACGTCTTCCAGGCCACGTCGACGGCGGTGAGGTGGTGGTTCGGCGGGCCGATCGCCGGGTCCAGGCTCAGCGCCGCACCGGCCACGCGGCCGGCGGCGTAGAGCGTGAGGTTGATGGCTGTGGCGGTCAGCAGCCCCAGCACGATCCTGCGCAGCACGGTGCGCTGCGGGGCGGCGGTGGCGGTGGTGGTGGCCTCGGCAGTCATGGCGAGCTCCATTCCGGGTCAGCGGGTGCGGTCCACCCCGAAGACAGCCCGGCCGGGCGCCCTGTGACATCACCGGTACCGGCGAGGTTCGGCCCAGCACCATTCCGGGTCAGCGCCGGGCGTCCCGCCCGTGGCGGTACTCCCGTGCCACTGCCCACGGGTCGGCGACGGCGCCGAGGTGGGAGAGCTTGTCCGGGTTGCTCACCATCCGGATCGTCTGGATCTGGCCGTCGGCGATGTCCAGGGTCATCACCTGCAGGATGTTGCCCTCGGCATCACGAGCCAGCGCTCCCAGCTCGCCGTTCACCTCCTGCGGCTCCAGGGTGAGACCGATGCGGTCCAGGTCCGGGATGACCGCACCGAGCAGCCGCACGTTCTTCTCCACCCCGACGATCGGCCTCGGCGGTGCCGGAGCCTTGCCGCCGGTGTCGGTGACCAGCTGCACATCGGCGGCGAGCAGGTCTCGCAGGCTGTCCACGTCTCCGTTGCTGATCGCCTCGAAGAACCGGGAGGCGAGCGTGTCGCGTGCTTCCCGGTCGGCCTCGAACCGCGGCCGAGGCCGGCGCACGTGCCGCCGGGCCCGGACCAGCAGCTGCCGGCAGGCGGCCTCGGACCGTCCGACCACCGTGGCGATATCGGAGTATGCGAAGCCGAACACGTCCCGGAGCACGAAGGTGGCCCGTTCCAGCGGGCTGAGCCGTTCCAGCAGGACCAGGGCGGCCATCGACACCGAGTCGGCCAGCTCGGCTGTCCGCTCCGGGTCCTGATAGGGATCGTCGAGCAGCGGTTCCGGGAACCACTCCCCCACGTACTCCTCCCGGCGCACCCGGGCCGAGGTGAGCACGTTCACCGAGAGCCGGGTGACGATCGTGGACAGGTACGCCTTCGGCGACTCCGGGCGGACCTCGGCCGCGTCATAGCGCAGCCACGCGTCCTGGACGACGTCCTCGGCCTCGGTCACGCTGCCCAGGATCCGGTAGGCGATGGCGAACAACAGCGGTCGCAGCTCGGTGTACTCCTCGGCGCGCGCGGTCGCCGGATCGCCGGCGTCACCTCGGTCAGGCATGGCTCTCCCTCCAGCACGTGGCCTCACCCCTGAGACAACGAAGCCACGTCGCGTGTGACATCGACCCGTTCACCCGGTGGGCCGCACGTGAGCCAGCAGCATTCCCTCGCGGGGCAGCGCGGGTGCCCGGTTCAACGGCACGCTGAGGTCCTGCACCGGCACGGTGTAGGTGATCGTGCGGGTGAGCTGGCGCACTGCCTCGGCCATCAGCGCGATCGTCATCGGCTCACCGGGGCAGCGGTGGTCGGTGGCTGCCTCGCCACCGCCCTGCGGAACGAGCGTGTGCGGGTCGGGCGACCAGGTGCGGAACCGTTCCGGGCGGAACTCCTCCGGCCGGTGCCACAGGTCGGCGTGGTGGTTCGTGCCGTAGAGGTCGAGCACCACCACCTCACCGGTGCCGATCTGCGTGCCGGCGAAGGTGACCGGGCAGGTGGTGCGCCCGGGTACGACCGGGAAGAACGGGTAGAACCGGCGGACCTCGTGCACGAATCCGGTCAGGTCCTCCTCCCGGCCGTCGGCGAAGGTCTCCCGCCAGTGCGGGTGGGTGGTCAGCGCCGCGGCGGCGAAGGTGATGAAGTAGCTCACCGCCACGATCGGGCGGAGCACGTTGATCAGCTCCACGGCGGCCACCTGCTCGGAGAGGTGCCTGCCGCGCAGGTCGCGGAACCTGGAGATCACGGCCAGCGCACTGTCTGCCGGCGGCTCCAGGTCACCGGTGCGCACGGAGCGCACCAGACCGGCGGCCCAGGTCTCGGTCCGGCGGCGCAGTGCGCGGGCGGCCCAGTTGCCGGGTCCGAGCAGTCCGATCCAGTCCACCATCGCGGACAGCTCCCGCGCCCGGTGCCGCACGCTGGTGCCGGTCAGCGGCACCCCGGCCCAGCGCATCGCGGTCCGGGTGAGCAGCAGCTCGGCCTGGTCGTGCAGCACGATCCGGTCCTGCCCGGCCCAGTACCGTGCGCCCCGGGCGAAGTCCTCGGCGAAGGCGGCCACGATGGTGCCAGCGTCCGAAGAGGTGAGCAGAGCGCGAAACATCGCTTTCCGGTGGTGGTGAGCGGCGCCGTCGAGGGCCTGGACCGAACCCTCGTCCTGCAGCAGGTGCTGGATGAAGGTGGGCACCGCCCCGGCGCGGGTGAAGGCGCCTTCTCCGCCGTAGAACAGCCGGGACGCCTCCGCGCCGCGCAGGAACGTCACCTGCCGGCCGGTGACCCCGGCGCGGAAGGCGTCCGTGCCGAGCTCGTCGCAGGTGCGGGAGACGAACGCATATCCCTGGGTGAGCAGAGCAGGCAGGCGGCGCAGCGGGACCTGGGGGATCATCTCTCGACCGTCGCACT
>CAZMDO010000037.1:7477-15357 GCA_964564445.1 uncultured Ruaniaceae bacterium
AGAGCAGGCAGGCGGCGCAGCGGGACCTGGGGGATCATCTCTCGACCGTCGCACTCCCCGGCCGGTCCCGCGAGGTGAGACCGCCCGGCTGGCCGGCGCGCCCCGCGGTCAGCGGCGCGCCGCCGCCCCGGCGTCCGTTGCGGAGCCCCCGTCGGCGTCCTCGCCACCGGACCCATCCGCCTGTGAGCCCCGGCGCCCACCGGTCAGCGGCACCAGCCCCCACAGCACGAAGAAGAACAGCAGCGCTACCCCGGCAGCCACGATCCCGGCCACGGAGGAGGCCACCACGGCGAACGCGAGCCACACCACGCCGCACACGGTCAGCGCGAGGGTGGCCAGCCCGGCCCGGGCGGTCCGGTTCGCGGCGGCGAGCAGCCAGGGGCGTTCACCGAGGTAGAACAGGCTGCGGTGGAAGGCCACCGGCGCGATGAGGAACCCGGTGGCGACCACCGACCCGCCGAGCACGCACAGGTACACGGTGCGCATCGTCTCGTCCAGCACCTCGAAGCGGGAGGAGAACGGGATGGTGAGCAGGAAGCCGGTGAGGATCTGCACCCCCGTCTGGGCCACCCGCAGCTCCTGCAGCAGCTCGTTCCACTTCCGGTCCAGCCGTCGGCTCGTGCTCTCCGACGTGCCCGAGCCAGAGTCCTCGGGATGGTCGGAGCCTGTCTGAGCACCGGTCATCGTCACCCTCCCAGCTGTCGTCACGCGGCGCGGTCGGCGGTGCGTGCGGAGCGGCGCCACAGTGCCACCGCGCCGAGCCCGATCAGCAGCGGCCCGGCCACGGTGAACACCCGCCAGACGATCATCGCGGCCAGCGCCGGTTCTTGCACGGTGGCACCGCCGGACTCCACCAGGGAGGCGAGCGCCACCATGTCCACGATGCCCAGACCGGACATGGCGAACGCGGTGAGCGGGTAGGAGAACAGGAAGGCGATCGCCACCTCCAGCACGCTCAACCGGTCCGGGCCCAGGCCCACGAACCGCAGCGCCGCCAGCATGATCGTCATGTCCGCCGCCAGCATCACCAGCAACGCGGCCATCGAGCGCGGGAAGGCGGAGGAGAACCGGGCGGCGACCGTGTGCCGGAAGCGCACGCACGCGCCCGCCCAGGCCTGAGGGTCGACCGCCGGCCGCACCCGACGCACCAGCTGGCCGCCGGTGCGCCCGAGCCAGGCCGCCCAACCGTCGGTGCGCACCAGCAGCAGCATCCCGGCCACCAGCACGGCGGCGATCGCCAGGCTGATCAGGTCCAACCAGCGCAGCCCGAGCGAGCGGCCGGCGGCGATCGCCACGATGAACCCGAGCAGCGGGGCGGAGAAGCGCGCGATGAAGAAGCTCAGCGCGTTCATCAGCGTGCCGGCCACCGCCGCCCCGGCCGGCACCTGCCAGGACTTGAACATCGCGACGCGCAGCACCATGTCGCTCGGCGGCGGTGCGAACGCGGCCATCGTGGTGGCGCCCAGGTCGTTCACGGTGGCCCGGTACAGGCTCACCCCGGGGATGTAGAACGCCAGCGGCGCGGCATTGGCCACCTGCCGCACCGCCAGCAGCGCCAGCAGCACGAACGGTTGCCACCACGTCAGCCGGCCCAGCGCCTGCCAGACCGCATCCCACTCGATCCGCCCGATCAGCCGCGCGATGGCCACGGTGACCAGCACCACCAGGGCCCACACCAGCACCCGGCGCACCCAGCTGCGTCTGCGTGCGGTGGGCATCGGCAGCTGTGCCGGCACCGGCGCCGGCCCGGGGACCGATACCGGCCCGGGGACCGATGCCGGCCCGGGGACCCCTGGCTGCCCGGGGACGTCCGGCTCCTCGGCCCCCGGGCTCATCCGGTGCCGCCGGTCACCGGCTGGCGCAGGATGGTGCGCAGCCGCTGCGGGGCGGTGCGCCGCAGGTCGGAGAGGTAGATCTCGTGGTGCGTGCCGGCGAGGGTGAACCCGTGGGCGGGGATGACCTCCTGGTGCAGCCGGGCCAGCACGGCGGCCTCGGCGTCGAACGGGCCCACGTGCAGCGTCTGCACGCACCGGCCCTCGGTCAGCTCGGCGAGCCGCACGTCATCCACCCGCGGCGGGGACTTGGTGCGCGCGACCTGCTCGGTGGCTGCCTCGACCATCGGGTCCGGCACCCAGTCGGGCACGAGCAGCAGCAGGGTCCAGTCCCAGGCGGACTTGTCCCGCGCGCTGGTGAACGCGGTCATGTCCGCGGCCCACCACAGCCCCTCCAGGGGTGGCACCACGTAGTCGCGGCCGAGCTCGTTCTTCGAGGCGAACTTCAGCGTGTAGGCCACCGGGTACAGGCTCTCGACGGCGGTCGTGAAGGTGGCGCCGTTCGGGTCACCGTGACCATCGATCATCAGGTAGCGGCGCCTGGGCAGGTCGAGGACCCGGAACTCCCCGCGCCGGGCACCGTAGGAGTCGAGCTCCTTCTTCAGGTCGACCTTCTGCGCCATCAGCGCCGACCCTGGTCGCTGCACATGGGCCGAGCGTACCCAGCCGCCCGCTGCTGTGGCAGGGGTCCGCGGTCGGTGGCCGGTCAGAGCCGCGGGTCCACCGGGTCGGACTCCAGCGCGAGCACACCGAAGACGCACTCGTGCACCCGCCACAGCGGCTCACCGGCGGTGAACCGGCGCAGCGCCTCCACCCCGAGGGCGTACTCCCGGGCGGCCAGGGAACGCTTGTGCCCGGTGTTGCGCTGCCGCAGCCGGACCAGGTTCTCCGGCTCGGTGTAGTCCGGGCCGTAGACGATCCGCAGGTACTCCCGGCCGCGGACCTTCAGCCCCGGTTGCACCAGGCCCCGGCCCGCGCGGGTGAGGTTGGCCATCGGTTTGACCACCATCCCCTCCCCGCCGGAGCCGGTCAGCTCCTCCCACCAGTCGATGGCGGCCTGCACCGAGGTGGCATCACCGGTGTCCACCCGCACCCGGTCGGTGGCCAATACCAGGTCGGGTGCGGCTGCCGCGAGCCGGTCGGCGATGTCCAGGTGCCAGCCGTGGTCGCGGGTCTCGAACGTGGCCTCCCCGGCGGCGAGCACCTGGAACGGGGCCAGCCGCACCTGGTCCGGCGACCCGACATACTCCCGGTAGGCGGCGCGGAACCCGGCCACGTTCCGGGCCCGGGAACGGGTCCGCTCGGCCAGCTCGGCGACCTCGATCCCGGCGGCTGCAGCCGTCTCCAACGCCGCCACGGCAGCAGCGGTGGCGGCCTCCCCCGCTGCGGCCACCGAGGCGTACAGCTCGCGGATCAGCCCACCGGTCTTCACCGACCAGGGCAGCACCTCGGCGTCGAGCAGGATCCAGTCGGCGTCCAGCTCGTCCCACAGCCCGGTCTCGGTCACTGCCCCGGTGAGGCGGTCCAGGAAGGAGGCATCGTCGTCGAAGAACGGCCGGCCGGTACGGGTGTGCACCGTACCCCGCCAACCGGGCGGGGCGCCGAACCGGGACGGGTCGCGGGTCAGCAGGGCCACGGCCCGCGAGCCCATGTGCTTGCGCTGGCAGACCAGGTCGGTCACGCCCTGGTCGCGGTAGTAGCCGAACGCCTCGTCGGGGTGCTCCAGGTAGCCCTCCCGGGCCGAGCTGTTCGGCGGGGACATCGTCGGCGGCAGGTAGACCAGGCGGCGCGGGTCGGTGGCCCACCGGCTCATCGTCTCCAGCCCACCGGCGGACTGCTCCGCCTTGATGCCGATGCGCCCGTGCGTGCCGGTCTCGATGATCAGCTTGCCCTGCACGTCCTGGAGCCGGAGCACTCCTGGTTCGCGGGCGGGTGGTGCGGCCACCAGCGGGCGCACCGGCTCGTACCATTCCCGTTCGGCCGGGACCGCCACCACCTCCCGCTCCGGGTAGCGCATCGCCGAGAGCGACCCGCCGAACACGCAGCCGGTGTCCAGGCAGGCGGTGTTGTTCACCCACGCCACCTCGGGCACCGGCGTGTGCCCGTAGAGCACCACCGCCTGCCCGCGGTAGTCCTGCGCCCACGGGTGGCGCACCGGCAGGCCGAGCTCGTCGGTCTCCCCGGTGGTGTCGCCGTAGAGGGCGAATGCCCGCACCCGTCCGGAGGCCCGGCCGTGGTACTGCTCCTTCAGCCCGGCGTGCGCCACCACCAGGCGCCCCTCGTCCAGCACCAGGTGGGAGACCAGGTCGTAGCAGAACGTCGCCACCTGCTCGCGGAACTCCTCGTCCTCACCGGCGAGCTGGGCGAGGGTCTCGGCCAGCCCGTGCGAGACCGTCACCTTCGCCCCGCGCAGCGCCCGGACCAGCTTGGCCTCGTGGTTGCCGGGCACCGCCAGGGCGTTCCCGCTGCCGACCATCCCCATCGCCAGCCGGAGCACACCGACCGTGTCCGGTCCGCGGTCCACCAGGTCGCCGAGGAAGACCACCCGCCGTCCCTCGGGGTGGCGGGCGTCGGTGGCGCGGCCGTGGGCATCCCGCACCAGCTGGTAGCCGAGCCGCTCGAGCAGGGACTCCAGCTCGCTGCGGCAGCCGTGCACGTCGCCGATCACGTCGAACGGGCCGCGGTCGTGGCTGCGGTCGGTGAGCAGGCGCGTGCGGGTGATCGTGGCCGCGGCGACCTCCTCGGCGGACCGGAGCACGTGCACCGTGCGGAAGCCCTCCTTGGTCAGGTTGCGCAGCCCGCGGCGGAGCTGGTCGTGCTGGCGCCGGACCACCCGGGCCCCGAGGTCCCGGTCGGTGCGGGCAGCGTTCCGCTCGATGCAGTCCTGCACCGGCAGGTCGAGCACGATCGCCACCGGCAGCACGTCGTGGGCGCGGGCGAGCTGCACCAGGGAGCGGCGGGCCTCCCGCTGCACGCTGGTGGCGTCGACCACGGTGAGCAGCCCGGCCTCGAGCCGTTTCCCGGCCACGTACTCCAACGCCTCGAAGGCGGCCGTGGTGGCGGACTGGTCGGTCTCGTCACCGGAGACCAGGCCGCGGAAGGTGTCGCTGGAGAGGACCTCGTACCGGTCGAAGTGCTCGCGGGCGAAGGTGGACTTGCCGGACCCGGACACCCCGACGAGCACCACCAGCGACAGCGCCGGGATCTCGAGTGCCGTCACGCCCTGCTCCTCTCGACGGTGCGGAACAGCGCGAGCTGGGTGGGCGGGCCGTGGCTGGCATCGGCCTCGCCCACCCCGCGGTGCTCCACGGTGTAGCCGTGGCGGGTGGCGACCTGCTCGGCCCAGGTCCGGAACTGCTCCCGGGTCCACTCGAACCGGTGGTCCTCGTGCCGGAACGCCCCGGCCGGCAGCCCCGGGTAGAGCGGGTTGTAGTCCGCGTTCGGCGTGGTCACCACCACTGCCGCGGGTCTCGCGCCGGCGAACACGGCGTCCTCCAGTGCGCCCAGCCGGGAGGGGTCGACGTGCTCGACCACCTCCATCAGCACCATCGCATCGAACCCGGTCAGCCGGTCGTCCCGGTAGACCACCGACCCGTGCAGCAGCTCGATCCGCTCCCGCTCGGCGTCCGAGGCCTCGGCGAGGTGCAGCACCCGGGCAGCGCCCTGGAGCGCACGCGCCGAGACGTCGACGCCGACGATCTTCGTCAGCGACCGGTCCCGCTGCAGGCGCGCCAGCAGCGCACCGGTGCCGCAGCCCATGTCCACCACGCGCCGGGCCCCGGTATCGCGCAGCGCGGCCAGCACGGCCTCGGCGCGCTGCACCCGCAGCGGCGTCTCGCGGCTCGGCTGCTCCACCTCGGCGTCGGCGAGCAGGGAGCGCTGGTGCAGCAGGTAGCGGCGGGTGATCAGCTCCCGCTCCGGGTGCTGGGGCAGCCAGCCCTGGCCGGCGCGCTCCAGCTTGGCGACCTCGTCCTCGCTCACCCAGTAGTGCTTGGCGTCGTCGAGCACCGGCAGCAGCACGTACAGCTGCCGCAGCGCCTCGGCCAGCCGCACCCGCCCGGTGAGGGTGACGGTGCTGTAGCGGGAGTCGCCCCACTGCGGGTGCGCCTCGTCCAGCGGCAGGTGCTGCTCGGTCACCGTCCAGCCGCACGGAGCGAACATCCGCTGCACCAGGTCCTGCTCGGTGCCCCGGGCGCAGACCACCGGGATCTCGATGCGCAGCGGGAGCGGCGCGGCGGCCAGCTCCGGGTGGCTCTCGCTGCGACCGGCCATGGCGGTGCGGAACACGGTGCCCAGCGCCACGGCGAGCAGGCTCGATGCGGCATACGGCCGGTCGTTGACGTAGTGGTCGGCCGCAGCGGCGTCACCGCGGAAGTGCTTGTTGCGCACCAGCGCCACCGGGTCGACCTCGAGCAGTGCCGCGACCGTGCACCGCTGCGCGGTGGCCTCCGGGTAGAACACGTGGATGTCCCCCACCGGTACGGTGAAGCGCTGTGCCCGGGCGGGGTGCTTGTGCAGCAGGTGCCCCAGCGCGGTCGCCTCGATCCCGGAGCCCGGGTCGGGCTGGTAGGTCAGCGTGACCAGCATCGTCACCTCTCGCTCGGCTCTGGCCGGTCCACCCTAGCGGCGCTCGCGCCCAGGTCCACCCGCTGCAGCGGCCGGACCTGCTCCGGCTCGGGCAGATGCGTGGTCGCCCGGAAGTCGGCCCCGAACCCGCGTACCCGGCGGTCCCAGTGCTGCGCCCCGGCGACCACCACGCCCCGGTACCGGGCCGAGAGCAGGCCGCGGGAGACGTCGTCGGGCCGGGTGAACTCCGCCCGGCCCAGGAACGCCAGCACCTCCCCTTCCGGGGCGGGCCAGCCCGGGTAGGGCTCGACGGCGACCGGCCGGGATGCGTAGCGCCGTTCCCTCGCCCGCAGCGCGGCCAGGCCGTCGGTGCTCACCGGGATGCACACCCCGTTCGCCCGCGCCCCGCGCCTGGGCCGCAGGTTGCACAGCAGCACCCGGGGCGGGCGGGCGCCGTCGGCGTCGAAGTAGGCCTTGTCCACCTGGCTGCCGTCGTTCGGGAACGCGACGTCGAAACACCGTTCGAACCCCACCGCCCGCGCGGGCACACAGGCGGTCAGGTCCACCTCCGGCAGGGTGCGGCGCAGCGACTCCGGGTGCAGCAGCGAGCCGTAGCCGAACACGTGCGCCACCACCGGGTGCGCCGGCCGGTGCCTCACGCGGGCACCCGGGTGAGCTTGTCCGGGTTGGCGACCTGCCGTACGCCGCGGATCCGGCCGGACGGGGCGAGGTCGAGGGCCACCAGGTCGCGCCGGTCGAGGGTGCGCACGTCCAGGCCGGGTTCACCGTTGACGTCCGTGAGCGTGGCGCGCACGGCATCGGGCCGCTGGTCCAGGGCCGCGGTGAAGATCCCGGTGTAGAACCGGACGATGCGCTCGGCGCCGTGGATGGGGTTGCGGGCCGCCTTGACCTTGCCGCCGCCGTCGGTCCAGAGCGCGGCGTCCTCGGTGAACAGGTGCAGCAGGGTGGCGATCTCACCGCGTTCGATCGCGGTGACCATCGCGGCCAGGGTCTGCGGGGCCGGGGCGACCGGTGCTGGGGCGTCGGCGTCGATCTGCAGGCGACGTTCTGCGCGGGAGACCAGCTGGCGCACCGCGGCCGGGCGGCGGCCGAGGATCTCGCCGATCTCCACCGCGGTCATCCGGAAGGCCCGGTGCAGCACGAGCGCCGCGCGGGCCTCGGGGCCCAGCTGCTCGGCCAGGTGCAGCAGTCCGATGCTGAGCAGCTCCCGGTCGGCGACCACCTCCTCGGGCAGCCGGTCGGTGGCCACCGGTTCGGGCAGCCACGGACCGGGGTAGTCCTCCCGGGTGGCGGCCAGCTCGCGCACCCGGTCGATCGACCTGCGCACGCACACCGTGGTCAGCCACCCGGGCCAGGACCGCACCGGTTCGCCCTCCGCCCGCTCGGCGCGCACCGCCGCCAGCGCCACCTCGGAGACCACGTCCTCGGCCAGCCCGTAGTCGCCGAGCATCCGGTAGGCGA
>CAZMDO010000038.1:0-15285 GCA_964564445.1 uncultured Ruaniaceae bacterium
GAGGGCTACCACGTGACCCAGGGTCAGCAAAGCCTGTTGTGCAAGCCGCTAGTCTGCAACCTGCGCTCAGGTCATCAGCAGCCGGGTGATCCTCCTGGTGGTCGCCCACAGCCCGAACGCGCTCAGCACCAGCAGGTAGGCCACGTGCAGCAGCAGGCCCCAGCCGAGCTCGCCCATCATCAGCGACCGCACCAGCGCCACCCCGTGGTCGAGCGGCGTGGCCTGCACCACCCCCTGCAGCACCGGCGGGTAGGCGTCCAGTGGGTAGAAGGTGGCGGAGAACAGGAACATCGGCAGGATCGCCAGCTGCACGTAGTCCATGTCGTTCCAGGTGCGCATGAAGGTGGTGGCCGCCATGCCCAGGGAGGCGAACGCCAGCCCGATCAGGGTGCACACCGGGACGGCCAGCAGCGCCCACCAGGACGGCACGAACCCGGCCACGCTCGCCACCAGCAGGAACGCGCAGGAGTAGACCAGCCCGCGCAGCAGCGCCCAGGCGATCTCCCCGACCGCGACGTCCACCGGCTGCAAGGGCGTGGCCAGCACCGACTCGTACAGCTTGGAGTTCTTCAGCTTGCCGAACACGTTCGCGGTGGAGTCGTAGATGGCGCCGTTCATCGCCGAGGTGGCCATCATCGCCGGCGCCACGAACACCGCATAGGGCACCGCCCGGCCATCGACCTGGATGTCGCCGACCAGCGCCCCGATGCCCACGCCCATCGCGAACAGGTAGAACACCGGCTCGAAGAACCCGGAGACGAACGTGCGCCAGTAGGACCGCGCGGCCGCGAAGTTGCGTTCGACGAGTGCGCCCGAGGCTCTCCACGCGATCGGGAAGGGGAGGGGCATACGCCGCCTGGGCTGCGCCGTCGTGCTCATCGGTCAGACCACCATCCTGCGCCGCAGGCGGCGCACCCCGACCAGGTACCCGGCCATCGCCCAGGCGAGCAGGTAGGCCAGGTGCAGCGCTGCCTGCCAGCCCGCCACCGGCAGCGGCGCGGGCGTGCCCAGGCCGACCGCGCGGGTGAGGGTGATCGCGTGCGTGAGCGGGGAGGCCCAGGCGAGCCACTCCAGCACCGCCGGCAGCTGGCTGATCGGGAAGAACGTGCCGGAGAACAGGAACAGCGGCATGATCACGAACCGGTTCAGCATGTTGAAGCCCTCGTCGCTGGCGGTGCCGGCGGTGTAGGCGTACACCGGCAGCCCGAACGCGAGCCCGCCGAGCACCGCCACCGGGATGGTCAGCAGCGCCGCCGGGCCCGTCATCGCACCGAGGGCCAGGGCGACCAGGGCGAACGCGGTGGAGACCATCGTCAGCCGCAGCGCCAGGTAGGCCACATGCCCGCGCACCAGGTCCACCACCCGCAGCGGGCTGGCCAGCATGGCGTGGTAGGTGCGCTGCCACTTGATCGCACCGAACACGCTGTAGGTGGTCTCGGCGACCGAGGTCATCATCGTCTGCGCGGCGATCAGCCCGGTGGCCACGAACCCCACGTACGCCACGCCGGGCACGGCGGTGCGTCCGGGTGAGTCGATGATCGCACCGAGCCCGTAGCCCATCCCGGCCAGGTACAGCAGCGGGGCGAGCAGCGAGGAGATCACCGTGGACTTCCAGATCCGCCGGTAGAGCGTCAGCCAGTAGCCGGTCACCGAGGGCCACCCACCGCCGACGGCGGAGCTCGCCCGGGTGCGCACCTCACCTTCCGGTGTGGTCGTCGGGGCGGTCATTCGACCAGGCTCCGGCCGGTCAGGCGCAGGAACACGTCCTCCAGGGAGGCGCGGCGCACCAGCGTGGACTGCGGGTGCACGTCCCGGGCGGTGAGGGCGTCCAGGGCGGCATCGCCGTCGTGGGTGTAGAGCAGCAGCCGGTCGGCGAGCACCTCCACCCGGTCGGCCACACCGTCCACCTCGGCGGCCTTCTCGGCGTGGTCGGCCACGTCGAAGCGCACCTCGAGCACCTCCCGGGAGGCGTAGCTGCGGATCAGCTCGCGCGGCGAGCCGTGCGCCACGATCCGGCCCTGGTCCATCACCACCAGCCGGTCGCAGAGCTGCTCGGCCTCGTCCATGTAGTGGGTGGTGAGCACCAGGGTGACGCCCTCGCGCTTCAGCCGGAACAGCCGGTCCCAGAGGATGTGCCGGGCCTGCGGGTCCAGCCCGGTGGTGGGCTCGTCCAGGAGCAGGATGCTCGGGTCGTTGATCAGCGCCCGGGCGATGGTCAGCCGCCGCTTCATCCCGCCGGAGAGGGTGTCCACCTTGGCGCCGGCCTTCTCGGTGAGCTGGGCGAACTCCAGCAGCGGACCGGACTTGCGGCGCAGCTCGGCCCGGGAGATGCCGAAGTAGCGACCGAACACCGCGATGTTCTGGGCGACGGTGAGCTCTTCGTCCAGGGCGTCCTGCTGCGGCACCACCCCCAGGCGGGCCTTGATCTGCGCGGCCTCGGTGGCCGGGTCCATGCCGAGCACCCGCAGGGTGCCCCCGCCGACCGGGGAGGTGCAGCCGATCATCCGCATCGTGGAGGTCTTCCCGGCACCGTTCGGGCCGAGGAAGCCGAAGGACTCCCCCGCCGCGATCTGCAGGTCGATCCCGTCCACGGCCACGAAGTCCCCGAACGTCTTGCGCAGCCCGGCCGCCTCGATCAACACCATGCTAGCAATCTAACATAACGGCGACGGTGGCCGGCCGCGCGTGCGGTCGCCGGCTCCGGGCGACCCCGGGGGCCGCTACTTCTTGGCATGGTGCGCCCGGCGGTGCCGCCAGCGGATGTCGTCGCCGAGCTCGTTCACCGTACAGATCGCCTCCCAGACCACCCCGGGTGGTTCACCATCGGCGAGCGCCTGGTTCGCGGTGCGGCTGCCCAGCGGGGCGAGCACCATGTCCTCGGCCAGGGAGGAGGCATAGGCGCCGAAGGTGTCACGCATCGCCTGCTGGAACTCCGAGTGCTTCACGGCGTCCAGGGTAATCGCCGCTGCCGACACCACCGCGCCCGTGGGCTGTCAGCGGCAGGCGGCACAATGGCGCTCGTGGCATCGACACCGGACCCCGCAGCGGCGCTGGCGGCCTTCAGCGCGCCTACGCGGTCCTGGTTCGCCGGTGCCTTCGAGTCCCCCACCCCGGCCCAGGCGGGCGCGTGGCAGGCGATCTCCTCCGGCGAGCACACCCTGGTGGTCGCCCCGACCGGGTCGGGCAAGACGCTGGCGGCGTTCCTGTGGGCGCTGGACCATCTGCTCACCGGCCCGGAGCCGGCTGACCGGTCCCGGCGCTGCCGGGTGCTGTACATCTCCCCGCTGAAGGCCTTGGCGGCGGACGTGCAGCGCAACCTGCGCTCCCCGCTGGTGGGGGTGGGTCGGGCCGCCGCGGAGGCGGGCAGCACGGTGCGGGACGTGCAGGTCGGCGTGCGCACCGGGGACACCCCGGCGGCCGAGCGCCGCACGTTCGCCACCAGGCCGCCGGACATCCTGATCACCACCCCGGAGTCGTTGTTCCTGATGCTCACCTCCGGCGCGCGGGAGGGGCTGCGCGGGGTGGAGCAGGTGATCGTGGACGAGGTGCACGCCCTGGCGGGGAACAAGCGCGGCGCACATCTGGCGCTGTCCCTGGAGCGGCTGGACGCGCTGCTGGACGCGCCGGCGCAGCGGATCGGGCTGTCCGCCACCGTGCGGCCACCGGAGGCGGTGGCGAGCTACTTGACCGGTGCGGCGCCGGCGGCCGAGGGCGGCCGGGCCACCCGGATCGTGCAGCCCGGCGCGGACGAGACGCGACCCCAGCTGCACATCGACGTGGTGGTGCCGGTCCCGGACCTGTCCGACATCGCCGGCTCGGCACCGGCCGAGGGCGGCGCCCCACCGGAGAACGGCGCGGCGTCGATCTGGTCGCACGTGACCGACCGGGTGACCACGGAGATCACCAGCCACTCCTCCACGATCGTGTTCGCCAACTCCCGCCGCGGCGCCGAACGCCTCGCCGCCCGGATCAACGAGGCCCGCGCCCGCCAGCTCGGCCTGGGCGGCGACCTGGACCCCGGCTCGGCGTGGGCCGCGGAGGTGCCGGCACAGTCCGGCACCGCCCTGGGTGTGGGCGAGGGGTCCGGCGCCGAGGTGATCGCCCGCCCGCACCACGGGTCGATGAGCCGGGACGAGCGCACCGCCACCGAGACCGCGCTGAAGAACGGCACCCTGCCGGCGGTGGTGGCCACCTCCTCCCTGGAGCTGGGCATCGACATGGGCGCCGTGGACCTGGTGGTGCAGGTGGGGTCGCCGCCGTCGGTGGCCAGCGCGCTGCAGCGGATCGGCCGCGCCAGCCACCAGGTCGGGGCGCTCTCCCACGGCGTGGTGCTTCCCACGCACCGCGGTGACCTGCTCGCCGCTGCCACCACCGCGGCCCGCGCCCGGGAGGGCCTGATCGAGGCCACGCGCACGCCGACGAACCCCCTCGATGTGCTGGCGCAGCAGATCGTGGCGATGTGCGCCGTCGATGACTGGGAGGTGGGCGAGCTGGCTGCCCTGGTGCGCCGCGCCGCCCCGTTCACCACGCTCACCGACCGGGTGCTCACCGCGGTGCTGGACATGCTCGCCGGGCGGTACCCGAGCGAGGAGTTCGCCGAGCTGCGGCCACGGATCACTTGGGACCGGGTGGCCGGCACCCTCACCGGCCGGCGCGGTGCCCGGCTGCTGGCCACGGTCAGCGGCGGCACCATCCCGGACCGCGGCATGTACGGGGTGTATGTGGTCGGCACCGAGTCCAGTGCCCGCGGCGGCAAACGGGTCGGTGAGCTGGACGAGGAGATGGTGTACGAGTCCCGGGCGGGCGACACGTTCACCCTCGGCTCCTCCACCTGGCGGATCGAGGAGATCACCCCCGAACGCGTGCTGGTCTCCCCCGCCCCCGGGCTGCCCGGCCGGCTGCCGTTCTGGAAGGGTGACGCACCGGGCCGCCCGGCCGAGCTCGGCGAGGCGATCGGGGCGATGGTCCGCTCGGTGGCGGAGGCCGACTTCGACCCGGACGCGGTCGCCGGCTGGGGGCTGGACGACTGGGCCCGGGACAACCTGCTCGCCTACCTGCGTGAGCAGCAGGAGGCCACCGGGCGGCTGCCCAGCGACACCGCGGTCGTGGTGGAACGGTTCCGGGACGAGCTCGGCGACTGGCGGGTGGTGATCCACTCCCCGTATGGGGCGAAGGTACACGCCCCGTGGGCGCTGGTGCTCTCCGCCCGGCTGCGGGAACGGTTCGGCATGGACGTGGCCGCGATGCACTCCGACGACGGCATCGTGCTCCGGCTGCCGGACACCGACGCCGGGGCGGCGCTGGCCGACCCGTTCGGGCCGCTGACCAGCGATGACCTGCTCGCCCCGGCCAGCGACGCCGCCGAGCTACCGGTGGAGGACCTGCTGCTGGAGCCGGAGGGGATCGATCGGGCGGTGATGGCCGCCCTGGCCACCTCCCCGCACTTCGCCGCCCGGTTCCGGGAGGCCGCCGCCCGCTCGCTGCTGCTGCCCCGCCGCCGCCCGGACCAGCGCCAGCCGCTCTGGCAGCAGCGCCAGCGGGCGGCCCAGCTGCTCGCGGTAGCCGCCGAGCACCCGGAGTTCCCGGTGATGCTGGAGGCGGTGCGGGAGTGCCTGCAGGACGACTTCGACACTGCGGCGCTGGCCGCGCTGATGCGCCGGATCCGCGGCCGGCAGGTGCAGGTGGTGGAGGTGAGCACGGCCCGACCCTCACCGTTCGCGCAGTCGCTGCTGTTCGGGTACGTGGCCCAGTTCCTCTACGGGGAGGACACCCCGCTGGCCGAGCGGCGGGCGGCGGCGCTCACCCTGGACGCGGGCCTGATCGCCGACCTGCTCGGTGAGGGTGCGGACGTGGCCGACCTGCTGGACGCTGGGGCGCTGGCGTCGGTGGAGGCGGAGGTGTCGCTGCGCACCGAGGCCTACCGGGCCGATGGGCCCGAGCCCCTGACCGACCTGGTCCGCCGGCTCGGGCCGATCGCCACGGCAGAGCTGGCCGAGCGGGCCGCAGAACCTGCGGCGGTACCGACCTGGTTGGCGGAGCTGGCTGCGGCGCGGCGGGTGATCACCGTGCGGGTGGCGCGCGAGGACCGGTGGGCGGTGGTCGAGGACGCCGCCCGGCTGCGCGACGGGCTCGGCGTGGCGCTGCCGCCGGGGCTGCCCGAGGAGCTGCTGGCACCGGCACCGGAGGCGCTGGCCGACCTGGTGCTGCGGTACGCCCGCACGCACGGCCCGTTCCGCACCCAGCAGCTGGCCGACCACTACGGCCTCGGGGTGGCGGCAGTGGCGCCGGTGCTGGAGCAGCTGGTCGCCCGTGGGGTGCTGGCCAGTGGCACGCTCCGCCCGGCCGAGGCGCACACGGCCGCCACGGCGGCGCTGCCCGGGCCGGACTACTGCGATGCGGACGTGCTGCGCCGGATCCGGCGGCGGTCGCTGGCCGCGCTGCGCGCCGAGGTGGAGGCGGTGCCGGCCGAGCAGCTGGCGGTGTACCTGCCGCGCTGGCACCAGGTGCGCGCGCTGCGCGGGGTGGACGGTGTGCTCGCCGTGGTGGACCAGCTCGCCGGGGCACCGGTGGCGGCCTCGGCGTGGGAGTCGTTGGTGCTGCCGGCGCGGGTGCGGGACTACGCCCCGGAGATGCTGGACGAGCTGACCAGCTCCGGGGAGGTGGTCTGGGTCGGGGCCGGCGGCGGACCGGGCAACGACGGTCTGGTGGCGCTGCTGCCCACCGAGGCGGTGCCCGACCTGGCACCCGAGCCCGCGGAGGTGACCGGGCCGGTGGCCACGGCCGTGCTGGAGGTGCTCGCCGGCGCGGGCGGGATGTTCTTCCCCGGCCTGGCCGCACGGGTCGCCGAGGCGCTGCCCGACGGCGTCACGTCCGGTGAGGAGGTGCTGTCGGCTCTGTGGGAGGTCACCTGGGCGGGGCTGGTGACCAACGACACCCTGGCGCCGCTGCGGGCCCGGCTGGGGGCCCGGCCGCGTCCGGGCACCAGCGCGCGGACCCGGGCCCGGCCGCGGGGGCGGTCGCTGCGGGCGTTGGCGCTGCGGCAGGCGGGGCTGGCCGGGCCGGTGATCGGTGCGGCGGGGCTGGCGGCTGGTGCCGGGCTGGCGGGTGGTGCCGGGGCTCTGGCTGGTGCCGGGCCTGTGGCGCCCACCGCAGGGGCGGTGGGCGGTGCTGGCCGCCGGCCGCGCACCGTCGGTGACGATGCGGTGGGCCGGTGGTCGCTGGTGGGCCCGCGGTCGGATGCGTCCCGGCGGGCGACGATGGCGGCGTTGGCGCTGATCGACCGGGACGGGCTGGTCACCCGTGGCAGCGCCGCGGACCGGGTGCCGGGCGGGTTCGGCGTCGCCTACCGGGTGCTCGGGCAGCTGGAGGAGACCGGGCAGGTCCGCCGCGGGTACTTCGTGGAGGGCCTCGGCGGGGCACAGTTCGCCCTGCCGGACGCGGTGGACCGGCTGCGGGGCAGCGACCCGGCCGGTGCCGGTGCGCTCCTGCTGGCCGCCACCGATCCGGCGAACCCGTTCGGGGCGGCACTCGCGTGGCCGGAGCCGATCGCGCTCGCCGAGGAGAGCAGCGGCCACCGGCCGGGCCGGAAGGTCGGGGCGAGCGTCGTGCTGGTGGATGGGCACCTGGTGCTGTACCTGGAGCGCGGGGCCCGGTCGGTGCTGACGTTCCGCACCGAGCCGGACCTGCTCGCCGGTGCGTGTGCCGAGCTGGTGGCCATGGCCTCGTCCGGGGCACTCGGCCGGTTCACCGTGGCCCGGGTGGACGGGCAGCGCGCCCTGGGCAGCACCTCGCCCACCGCGAGGGCGCTGCAGGAGGCCGGGTTCATCGCCGCACCGAGCGGGCTGCGGATCCCGAGGCGGTGAGGCGTGCCCGAGGGTGATGTGCTGGCCCGGCTGGCGCGGCTGCTGGACCGCAGCCTCGGGCAGGATGAGCTGGTGCGCTCCGAGCTGCGCTGGCCCGGGGCGGCCGGGGTGAGCTTCGTCGGACGGGTGCACCTGGGCACGGTCAGCCATGGCAAGCACCTGCTCACCCGGTTCGACGACGGCCGCACCCTGCACACGCACCTGCGGATGGACGGTGTGTGGCGCGCCCGTCGCACCCGCACCCCGCCGGAGGCGTTGCGTCACCCGACCGTGCGGGCGGTGCTGGCCACACCGCAGTGGACCTGCGTCGGGGACCAGCTCGGCATGCTCACCGTGCTGCGCACCACCGAGGAGAAGCGGCTGCTTGCGCACCTGGGTCCCAACCTGATGGCTCAGGGTGCCGAGCTCGAGGCGGCGCTGGACCTGGCGGCGGCGACCATCGCCCGGCAGCGCGGGCGGAGCGTGGGCGAGGTGCTGCTGGACCAGTCGGTGGCGGCCGGGATCGGCACGATCTACCTGGCCGAGACGCTCTGGCGGCACCGGATCAGTCCGTGGCGTCCGGTGGAGCAGGTGACCGACCCGCGGGCGGTGTATGCGACCGCTGCCGCGCTGATGCGCCGGTCGGCGGACGCTCCGGTGCTGACCGCGACCGGCAGCCGAGAACGTACCACCTACGTGCACGGCCGGGACCAGCTGGCCTGCGTCCGGTGCGGCACGCCGATCGCGGTCGCACCGATCGGCCCGCCGGGCAGGCAGCGGCCCGCGTTCCACTGCCCGACCTGCCAGCCGGACTGAGCAGCCGGGTGCGCCGAGGGCGCCAGCGACGCCAGGGAGCACCAGCGCCAGGCGTGCGCCGGTCAGACGGCGGCGAGGTCCTCGTCGCGGCCGAACTGGCTGAGGAAGTCGGCCGGGATGGTGTCCGGGATGGCCACACCTTCGGCGATGGCGACCCGGTCGGAGACCTCGCGCAGCACCACCGACATCGGGATGCTCAACGCGGTACAGATCGAGGAGAGCAGCTCGGAGGAGGCCTCCTTCTGCCCACGCTCCACCTCGGAGAGGTAGCCGAGGGACACCCGGGCTGCCGAGGAGACCTCGCGCAGCGTGCGGCCCTGACCCTGGCGGGCGCCACGAAGGACGTCACCGATCTCACGCCGTAGAACCACCATGGTGCGTCCCTCCTCTCGGGTGCCTGACTGTGTTGCCGTGCTACTACCGTACCCTGCCGCACCGCCAGGTGCGCGCCTGGCTGTGCGCGGCGGTCGGGTGGTGGCCGACCAGCCGGTGCGCGGCCCGGTCGCCAGCCGGGGCGTCTGCGGCGAACGTGTCTGGATCATCACCCTGTCCAACGCCGACGGGTCTGGTTCTGTTCCGGACGTGAAGTGCACCACAGCCGCTGGCCGCCACCACGCCACCCCACCCCACCAGTAGCGTCACGAAAGAACGGTCACCGATGACCGGATCCACGTGACCTTGCGATCAGGGCGGCACTACGCCAGCAGCAGGGCGAGGGCCACCTGCACCACGGCGGCGCGCACCGCGGGGCGAGGTCCGGTCAGCAGCAGGCCCCGCACGGCGGCCGGCCGGTCGCCGCCGGTGCGGGCGACGTAGACCGTCCCGGCCGGGTGTCCGTCGGCGGCACCCGGCCCCGCCACCCCCGTGGTGGCCAGGGCGAGGTCGGCGCCGAAGAGCGAGCGGGCGCCGTCGGCCATCTGCACGGCGACCTGCGGATGCACCGGACCTGCTGCGGCGAGCAGGGCCGCGTCCACGCCGAGCACGCTCGCCTTGCTGTCGGTGGCGTAGGTGAGCGCCCCGCCACGGAACACCGCCGAGGCGCCCGGCACGGTGACCAGCTCGGCGCCGAGCAGGCCGCCGGTGAGGGACTCGGCGACGGCGAGGGTGGTACCGGCCGCGCGCAGCCGGGCGATCACCTGGGCGGCGACGCCGGGCTGCCTCACGCCTTCTGCTCGCGCACGATCCGCCACGCGCGCCAGCAGTAGTCCACACCGGTGACCACGGTGACCAGGGTGGCCAGCAGCATGATCACGTAGGCGGCGACCTCCCACCAGTCCCCCACCGGTGCGGGGAACAGCGCGGTGGCCGGCAGCATCATCATCGACAGGAACACGATCTGCAGCACCGTCTTCAGCTTGCCGCCGTTGGAGGCGGCCATCACCGAGCGGCGCACCATCACGAACCGCAGCACGGTGATGCCGATCTCCCGCACCAGGATGAGGATCGTGGCCCACCAGGGCATGACGTCCAGCAGGGAGAGCACCACCATCGCCGCGCCGGTGAGCAGCTTGTCCGCGAACGGGTCGGCGATCTTGCCGAAGTTGGTCACGATGCCGCGACGGCGGGCGATCGTGCCGTCCAGCTTGTCCGTCGCAGCGGCGAGCAGGAACACCGCCAGCGCCACCAGGGCGGTGACCGTGGTGTCCTGCCAGAGCAGCACCACGAACACCGGCACCAGCACGATGCGCACCATGGTGAGCACGTTCGGCAGGTTCCATACCGGCGCTATCGGGCTGCCCTCCGCCGTGCTGGGCGGCTGGGCCGGATGTTCGGGGGTGCTGGACACGTCTCCAGCCTACGGGACGGAGCACCCAGCGGGCGGCGCTACAGTTCGGTTCCATGTCCACCTCCTCCCAGCAGCGCTGGGTGCTTCCTGCTGCGCTGACCGCCGTCGCGATCGTGGTGGCTGCAGCAGTGCTCCTGTTCTTCACCCGCCCCTGGGAGCCAGCCTCCGCCGACCCGGCGACCGACCCTGCCGCCACGGCGAGCGGTACCCCGGGTGAGCCGACCACCCAGCCCAGCCCTTCGCCGTCGGGCCCGGAGCAGGAGGAGGCGACCTTCACCATCGGCGCCGCCGGCGACGTGCTCCCCCACGACACCCCGATCCGGGAGGCGCGCACCGCCGACGGCTACGACTTCACCCCGATGCTCGAGGCCACCCGGGCGTGGAGCGAAGGGGTGGACCTGGCGCTGTGCAACATGGAGGTGCCGCTCTCCCTGCCGGACGAGGAACCGACCGGGTACCCGCTGTTCGGCGCCCCGGACCAGCTGCCGCAGAACCTGGTGGACCTGGGCTGGGACGGCTGCTCCACCGGCACGAACCACTCCCTGGACCGCGGCTACGACAACCTCGCCTACACCCTGGACGTCTTCGACGAGGTGGGCCTGGGGCACGCGGGCTCGGCGCGCAGCCAGGAGGAGGCGGACACCGCCCAGACCTACCGCCTCGAGCGCGGTGGCCAGGAGATCACCGTCGCCCAGATCGGCGGCACCTACGGCACCAACGGGCTGCCGATCCCGGCCGAGCAGCCCTGGTCGGTGAGCATCCTGGACGCCGACACACTGATCAGCCAGGCGACCGCTGCCCGGGAGGCGGGTGCCGACCTGGTGGTGGCCACGCTGCACTGGGGGGTGGAGTACCAGAGCCACCCGAACGATGACCAGCGAGAGCTCGCCGAGGCGCTGGCCGCCTCCGGCCAGGTGGACCTGATCATCGGCAACCACCCGCACGTGCCGCAGCCGTTCGCGCTGCTGGACGGCGGTCCGGGCGGGGACGGCATGTGGGTGGCCTACTCGCTGGGGAACTTCATCTCCAACCAGGACGACAAGTGCTGCGTGCCGCAGACCGGCACCGGGTTGTTCATGACCGCCACCGTGGTCAAGCCGGTCGACGGTCCGGCGCGGGTCACCGGGCTGGAGTGGACGCCGATGACCGTGGACCGCGTCGGTGGGCAGCGCGTCTACCCGCTGACCGACCTGCTGACCGGCGACCGGCCGGCGGGGCTGCAGCTCTCCGACGCGGTGCTCGCCTCCCGGATGCAGGGGGTGCAGGAGGTGATGGCCGACTCCTCCGGGGCCGACTTCGCCGAGCGCACCGAGCCGCCGGAGCCCACCGGCGACCCGGCCGAGGTCATCCCCCGCTCCTAGCGCCAGCGGCACCGCCCACCACCCGCCGGCAGCCACCCGCACCCACCGCCACCCGCACCCGCCGCCACCCGGACCCACCCACGGCGTGAATCGATTCACTCGGCAGCTGGCGCGCCCGCTCGTGCTCTGCGGTCACGAGCCATCGCGCGGGCTGCCGAAGCCACGGCTGCGCAGCGAGGCGACCCACTGCCGAAGCCACGGCTGCGCAGCGAGGCGACCCACTGCCGAGCCCGCGACTGGGTACCGAGGCTGGCCGATCACCCGCCGCCGACCTGGCGTCGACGCACCCGCCGGCACCCCTTGACGTCACCACCACACCGGCGTAACGTACAACCACATGGTTGTAGATCAGCTGACCGAGGCTCAGGTCGATCGGCTCTTCCGCGCACTGGCGGACGCGACCCGGCGAGACATCCTGCGGCGCACGCTCGTCGGCGAGGCGTCGGTGAGCACCCTCGCGAGCTACTACGACATGTCCTTCGCCGCGGTGCAGAAGCATGTGGCGATCTTGCAGGAGGCGGGTCTGGTGACCAAGGCGCAGCGCGGGCGGGAACGTCTCGTCCGCGCCGACCCGAAGCGCATCGCCCGTGCCCGCGTCCTGCTCACCCAGCTCGAAGGCCTCTGGCGCGAGCGCGGCCGCCAGCTCGACGACGTGCTCGCCGAACCCAGCAAGGAGTAGACCGATGCCCATCACCACAGTCCAGCAAGATCCCGAAGCCCTCACCCTGACCGTCGTCGGGGACTTCCCGGTCTCCCGTCAGCGCCTCTGGGAGGCCTGGCTCGACCCACGCCAGCTGGAACGATTCTGGGGCCCGCCCACCTGGCCGGCCACGTTCACCCGGCACGAGGTGTTCCCCGGTGGCCGTTCCGACTACGTGATGACCGGCCCCGACGGCTCCACCGCCGCCGGCTACTGGGAGTTCGTCGCGGTGGACCCAGGCCGGTCGTTCGAGGTCCTCGACGGCTTCGCGGACGCCGCCGGCACCGCGGACGACTCCCTCCCCCGCACCCGGATGACGATCACGTTCACCGAGACCGACACCGGGTCGGCGTTCACCGCGGTGAGCCGGTTCGCCAGCCTCGCAGAGCTGGAACAGCTGGTCGGCATGGGCATGGTCGAGGGGATGAACGCCGCTCTCGCCCAGCTGGACGACGTGCTCGCCGATCTGCGGTCCTTCGCCGCCGACCTGGCCACCGCCACCCAGATCCTGTCGGAGACGAAGGTGCGCATCTCCCGGGTGGTCCGCGGCAGCGTGGAGCAGGTCTGGCACGCCCACCACGACCCCGACCTGCTGCGGCGCTGGCTGCTGGGCCCGGACGGGTGGCGGATGACCGTGTGCGAGGTGGCCGAGAACGTGGGCGAGAGCTATCGGCAGGAGTGGGCCTCCGACAACGGCGAGCCCGGCTTCGGGTTCACCGGTGAGCTGCTCAGCAGCAGTCCGCCGTACCAGGAGGTCACCACCGAGGCGATGATCGGCATGGAGGGTGAGCCGACCCGGAACGAGCTCACGCTCGCAGCGGTCGACGGCGGCACTCTCCTCTCCCTGGTGATCACCTATCCGAGCGCTCAGGTCCGGGACATGGTGCTGGCCACCGGGATGACCGACGGGATGGAGGCCAGCTACCAGCGCCTCGAGCGCGAGGTGCTCGCCACCGTCTGAGCCCGACGTCACCATTCCCGCACCACGGAGGCACTTCTGTGACATGGAGGTGCGATTGCTTCACCTCGGTGTCACAGAAGTGCCTCCGTCGTGCCGGGTGGGTGCCGGGTGGCTGCGGCGCGACGGGTGCCAGATGCACGGTGACCGCGGAGCGGGTGGGTGCGGTGCGGGAGCGGTGCCGATCGGTCAGCGGCGGTCGGTGAGCTCCCAGGCGTCCTCGGACTCGGTCTCCTCGGCGTAGTCGCCCGCGTAGCCGTCGGCGTACTCCTCGGCCCCGGAGGCCGCCTCGTCGTAGACCTCGCCACCTTCGGCCCCGGCAGGCGGGGGCGGGCTCTCCCCGCGCAGCATCGCCAGCGTGCCCGGCAGGTCGTCCGGCTGGACCAGCACGTCCCGGGCCTTCGACCCCTCCGAGGGGCCGACGATCTCCCGGGACTCCAGCAGGTCCATCAGCCGCCCGGCCTTGGCGAAGCCGACCCGGAGCTTGCGCTGCAGCATCGAGGTGGACCCGAACTGGCTGGTCACCACCAGCTCGGCGGCCTGCAGCAGCAGGTCGAGGTCGTCACCGATGTCCTCGTCCACCTGCTTCTTCGCCGCCGGGACGATCACGTCCTCGCGGTAGGTGGGCTTGAGCTGGCTCTTCACGTGCTCGACCACGGTGTGGATCTCCGACTCGGTGACCCACGCCCCCTGCACGCGCATCGGCTTCGAGGCACCCATCGGCAGGAACAGGGCATCACCCTGACCGATCAGCTTCTCCGCGCCCGGCTGGTCCAGCACCACCCGGGAGTCGGCCAGCGAGCTGGTGGCGAAGGCCAGCCGCGAGGGCACGTTCGCCTTGATCAGCCCGGTGACCACGTCCACGCTCGGCCGCTGGGTGGCGAGCACCAGGTGGATACCGGCCGCGCGGGCGAGCTGGGTGATCCGCTGGATGGAGGCCTCCACGTCCCGCGGGGCGACCATCATCAGGTCTGCGAGCTCGTCCACGATCACCAGCAGGTAGGGGTAGGCGGCGAGCTTGCGTTCGCTGCCCGGCGGCGGGGTGAGCTTGCCGACGCGGACCGCCTTGTTGAAGTCGTCGATGTGCTTGAAGCCGTAGGTGGCCAGGTCGTCGTAGCGGGCGTCCATCTCCCGCACCACCCAGTCCAGGGCCTCGGCGGCCTTCTTCGGGTTGGTGATGATCGGGGTGATCAGGTGCGGGATGCCCTCGTAGATGGTCAGCTCCACCCGCTTGGGGTCCACCAGCACCATGCGCACCTCCTCCGGGGTGGCGCGCATCATGATCGAGGTGATCATCGAGTTCACGAACGAGGACTTACCGGCACCGGTGGCCCCGGCCACCAGGATGTGCGGCATCTTGGCCAGGTTGGCCACCACGTAGCCGCCCTCGACGTCCTTGCCCACGCCGATCACCATCGGGTGCTCGTTGCGGCGTGCCGGGCCGGACCGGAGCACGTCGCCGAGCGCGACGGTCTCGCGATCAGCGTTCGGGATCTCGATACCGATCGCCTTCTTCCCCGGGATCGGGGAGAGGATGCGCACGTCCGCCGAGGCGACCGCGTAGGCGATGTTCTTGCTGAGCGCGGTGACCCGTTCGACCTTCACCCCGGCGCCCAGCTCCACCTCGTAGCGGGTGACGGTCGGGCCGCGGGTGAACCCGGTGACCTCGGCGTTCACGCCGAAGTCGGTGAGCACTGTGGTCAGTGCCTCCACCACCCGGTCGTTGACGGCCGAGCGGGTCTTGTGCGGGGGACCGGCGATGAGCGCATCGTCCCCGGGCAGGGTGTAGGTCAGGCCCGGGTCGAGCACGAGCTGCTCGGCAC